>NZ_JAVYJB010000006.1:0-258780 GCF_032490495.1 Pilosibacter fragilis
GATCCATCTCAGGCACAATAACATACAGGCGGCTTCGCCGCACATAGCAATAACCTAAAGCGGTTTCCGCCTATCCGGACAGGTGGTTTCCATTTTTCCGGACAGACGGCTTCGCCGCAACGGAATATTCATACAGTCGCTTTGCGGCCTTTGTAAAATTCATCTCTTCCACAGCAGCAATAACGTAATTCCAGTTTGTGTTGCCCGTGATTCCATCTCCCGCTCAAACTTATGTTTATCTGTACAGTTGTACACACCATTTTCTCTGAATTTTCCATTTATTTTGCATTAATATTCTTTTTTCTCAGAATCATATATTATGCCGCGATAATTATCTTTACAAGCTAATATACCACATTTTAGTATTTTCCGATAGTGTCCTTTACTTAAATTTATATCTGCAGGCTTGCCTTCCTCTATCCCCCAACACGGAACCTCTTTTTTCTCTTTTCCATATCTCCCATCCCCCAGCGCAGGACCGCCTCCGGACACGGGTGCCTGATTCCAGAGGCATGGCTTCCTCTTGGCTCCCGGGAGAATGCGTTGGAGAACAGGGGACACTTGTTTGAGCCGCAGGCGAGTTGTGTCCCCTGCTCTCCGCCCTTAGCATTCTTCCGGGAGCTTAGAGGAACCGTCTCTGGAATCCACCAGTATCCGGGGCCGGAGACGGTCCTGCGCGTACCCGGAGCCATTATGAAGCACCATCTTCCCACAACAAAAAAACCGCCGCACCTCCACGATCTCCCCGAAAGGAAATCATGTTCGGTACGACGGTTTTTCGCCTGACTCCGCGTGAACACTGAGAAACAGGAACGCCTGCCCCTATATATCGCTGCGAATTGCATCTTCTTGTCCGCCTTACGGCGCCCAAAAAGCTTCGGACTTCGTCCTTATACTGCCCCGGCAATAGAATTGCTTATGAAAGCAAGCTTTCAACACAATTCTATCACCAGGTCAGTGCAATTCAAAGTTTTATTTACTTTCTCATCTCAAGAACATCCGCAAATGCCTCGATAGCAGTTGCAGCCTGTCCGAAGTCTCTCATCTGCTGGTCAACACCAAGTTTGATGTGCGGGATACCTGCGTTGTCGAGAGCTTTCTTGAGGTACGGATACTCCATCTCCTCCGGATCGCAGAACTGCTGCATGAAGAGTACAAGCCCCTGAGCGCCGCTCTTCTTAACCATGTCAGCTACGAACTCGCCACGGCGGTTCTTGGAAGACTGCGGATCGTAAAGAAGGATATCGTAGTCCATGTTTGCAAACTGTTTTGCAAGAGCTCTGAGAGCATCCTGCTCGTCCTCCGGAACATCTGTACGGAAGGAACGGCTCTCATGAGCAACATCATCAGCTGCGATCGCGATGTTGTTATTCTCGAAGATCTCAAGAAGCTTCGGGTTGTCTACGATGATACCGGATGTAACAACCTTTGTTCCCTTCCAGTCACATACCGGAAGAGCTGCAAGCTCTTTGTTTAACTCTTCGAGTTTTGCTGTATATTCCGGTTTCTCCATGAAGAAGAATGCCTTTAATACTGCAGAACGCTTTGTAGGAGTTACAACGTCGCAGTGCTCGTTAGCGAGTTTTACGAACTCACGGCGGGCTGCACGGCTCTTGTTGTAAACCTTGATTGCGTCAAGGATCGCATCGTTGGTGATCTCGTGACCACATACTTCCTCGAGGTCAGCCTTAACGTTTGCGTACTCCTCCTCACAGAACTTAAGTCCGAACTCTTCGAAACGGTTCTGCGGATGAGCAAGGAAGATAACTTTCATCTTGTCGCCCATAGCAACACGGAAGTTCTGGCTCATCGGACGTAATGTATCACAGATTGTTGGTGTGATGATTCCGTCTAACTGATCCATAGTTCCGTCAAGGAGCATCTCAAGTGCGAGCTGAGCGATCGTGCAGTAGAAGGTTGCACAATACTCTTTTGCACGGCTGATCGTCTTGTTGTTGGAGCCCCAGATTCCCATCGGAACCATGCCTGCAGCGTATACAAGCTCTTCCGGAGCGTAGTACGGGAGAACGCCAATAACCTTCTTGCCCTGTGCTTTATATTCAGCAAGCTGCTGTTTCGGAGTTGCAGCTTTTACCTTAAATTCGTCAAATAATGCGTTGATACTCATGGTCTATTTAGCCTCCTTTGCCTGGATGTTTGCTTCCATAGCCTCTACAAGACCCTGTACTCGTGTCTCGTACTGAGCGGCATTGAAGTTACGCGGGTCAGCCTGGTCACCATCGAATCCTGCGCACGGAATACCAAGATCCTTTGTGAAGCGGCGCTGCATCTCTGCCATGTAACCGGACCACGGCTTACAGCTTCTGTTGTAGTGAACGAGAACGCCATCTACCTTGTTGTCGCGGCAGATGCCTTCACGCCATGCAACACCCTGCTCGATACATACAGAGTTCGGTGCTTTATAGTAAGCACGAGCCATCTCATCCAGACCATTGTATACGAAACCGAATGCCGGTGCATATACAACTGCTGTTACGTTCACGCCGTTAGCCTTTAACGGTTTGAACAGAGCCGGAAGCTTCGGCCAGCACGGAATACCCTCGAACATTACACGGTATTTCTCCGGGAACGGAGTTGTTGTCTCACCCTTAGCGATCGTCTCGTCAAGGTCTTTTGCTAACTGCTCGAATGCCTCAGCAGCCTCAACTCTTGCACGTGCAGTTACGACGTCAGCCATATGGTTGAACAGGTCGAAACCACTGTACGGAGCCGGTTTGTACTGTAAGTAATCACAGACTTTTAACCATGCTTTTGCTGTACGGTTTGCGTTCTCACATGCATGCTCGAACTTCTTCTCGTCGAACTTCTTGCCTGTAAGCTCCTCTAACTGCTTGATTGCCTTATCGAACTGTCCGCGAACATAGCGAACGTTCTGATCAGCAACTTCAACAGTGTTGTTGTACGGGATATCGATCATGATAAGCGGAACGTTGCACATACGGGCGATGTTCTCATACCACTTTGTCATACAGTTACAGATGTTGTTGCAGCAGAGAACGAAATCCGGCTGCGGGATCTGCATCTGACGGATCGGGGAGATCGCTGCAATACGGCGCTCTTTATCCGGTCCATCCGGAAGCTTTTCAAGCTCAAGAAGGTTTACAAGCTCAAGATACGGAGTCTGAGTCTTCGGATCTTTTTTCGGCTTGCCTGTTGCCTCATCGATCACTATGTTTCCGTCTGCGTCCTTTAACGGCTTACCTGTGCTCGGATCGATGATGTACTCACCTGTCTCCGGGTCAAACTTACGCGCTACACGGACACCGGCTGCGTAAGCAAGGCTGATACGTGCGTATCCGCAGATATCGTTGTCGTAACCAAGATCCTCAGCTGCCTGACACATAAGCTCACCGTAACGGTTTGCTGCGATACCAGCTGCCTGGTTCTCCGGGTACATAACGTTTAAATCAAATGCTGCTGCGAGCTCGCACGGGAATTTGGAAGAAGACCAACCAACTAACTCGCCTCTCTTTTTGGCTTCGCGCGCGTCTTTATGAACGTCATCTACGACTTTACGCAGCGCAAGAACACCAGGGCTAACCTGCTTTGCCATAATAAATATCCTCCATTTCTTATCAATCATGACCGACCGCGGCTGCGGGACAGGCCCACAGCTGTTTTTCAGCCATAAAATTGCATAACCTACTTCTGTTTAACAGATCCATGCAGATTCACATGGACGATAAACGTCAAACTGTTTTATGCGCGGCGGCTTGCTGCCTGATATGCATATAAGGCTGCACCAAGCGCACCGTTATACTGTGTCAGAGGAGATCTGTGGATCTCACATCCAAGCTCATTCTGAAGAGCTTTGACTACACCCTCGTTCTGAGCGACACCGCCAGTCATGACGAGTGCCGGAACAACTCCGATCCTATGGGCGAGTCCAGTGACACGGTGAGCCACGGAGCGGTGGATTCCTGCGATAATATCGCACTTATCGGTTCCCATCGACAGCTGGCTGATAACCTCACTCTCCGCAAATACGGTACATGTGGAACTGATCTCGACTCTCTTCTTGGAGAGGGAATCAAGATGACCAAGATCCTGGACCTTTACTTCGAGAACGCCCGCCATTACGTCGAGGAATCTTCCGGTTCCTGCAGCGCATTTGTCGTTCATCTGGAAGTTGGTCATTGCACCGTTGTCAATATGAAGGACCTTAACGTCCTGACCGCCGATATCAATGACGGTGTGAACGTCAGGGAACAGGAAGTAAGCTCCCCTTGCGTGGCAGGATAACTCACTCATCTGTTTGTCTGCAAAATTCATTAAAGAGTTACGGCCGTATCCTGTTGCCAAGGTAAATGCCACATCCTCTTTTTTCATGC
This sequence comes from Pilosibacter fragilis, assembly GCF_032490495.1. NCBI lineage: Bacteria > Bacillati > Bacillota > Clostridia > Eubacteriales > Clostridiaceae > Pilosibacter > Pilosibacter fragilis. The sequence goes on from NZ_JAVYJB010000006.1 coordinate 4,353, forward strand.
CTGCGTTTTCCAGCACTGCATCGATCGCGCGCTGGGGGCCGCTGGTACCTGCACCTACATCGATCAGGGATTTCGCTACGATCTCCTGGCCATCCTTAAGCATAATGCATTTGGAAGCCGTGGATCCAACGTCAATTCCCAGGGTGTAAATTGCACTCATAATAACCTCCGGGTATACTGAAAATGTAAAATGAAACTGGCTTTGTTATACCAGTATATCCAGGCCAGAGAAAGTACTCCCCTGGCCTGGATACGTATCATTTTACTCTATCCTTCAGTCAGAATCAAGCTTTTTTAAATGTGTTCCACTCACGGATCGCACGCGGTGTTACCATCTGATGGAACGGGCAGATAGACTCCGGATTCTGGTAAGCAGACTCTGTGAATGCCTGGATGTACGGACGGATCTCTGTAAGATCAACGATCTCGTCAGCCATACCCTTGATTGTGCAGTATTTCGGACGGGACTTGTCGTGGTACATCTGGATCATGTCGTTCATCTTGTCGATGATCGGCTGGAGATCCTCGCCGGCCTTCTTAGCCTTAACAAGTTTTCTGGAGTACATAGCGTTTGCTGCTGTCTCACCCGGCATTACATAGTACTCAGAAGCGCCTGTTGCAAGGGAGAATACGTTTGTATCGTTGCCCTGCGGTCCGCCAAGTACGTAGTGAGCAGCTGCGGATGCCTTACGAAGTGTAACCTCTAAGGACGGAAGCTTGGAGTTCTGGATGGAGTAGATCAGAGACTGACCAAGACCAAGAAGCTCAGCCTTCTCAGCGTCATCACCTACATCGATACCAGTTGTATCCTGTAACCAGATCAGCGGGATTCTGTCACGAGCGCAAAGTGTTACGAACTCGTTCATCTTGATCAGGCCCTGACGATATAACTTTCCGCCGATACCAACAGAGTTCTGTTTGTACTCCGGATAGTTCATAAGGAGACCCTGAACGTTTGCTACAACACCAACGAGAAGTCCGTTTACTTTAGCAAGACCTGTTACAACCTCCGGGCCGTAACCGTTCTTGTACTCAGCGAACTCACTGCCGTCGAAGAGACGGCCGATTACATCGTAGATATCGTACGGACGCTTCTGGTTCATCGGGATGATGCTGTAAAGGTCCTCAGCCGGAAGAGCCGGTGCCTTCGGATCATCAACACGGAAGAACTCGAGGTTGTATGCCGGAAGGTAGCTAACGTACTTCTTGATACCCTCGATTACGCCGTAATCGTTCTCATATACTTCACGGAAGAAACCAGTCTCATCGTAGTGAACCGGAACGGAACCCGGAGCCGGAACGTGCTTCTTGCCGTTTTCGATCTGTGCTGCGATGATCTGCTCAGCAGACTCTTCGTCAATATACCCCTTCGGGTTCATACCGGAAAGAATACCAGCGCCGCCTACTGCCATGTTTGCCTGGCTGTGTGCGATAAGGATTGTCGGGGAAATGCTGTGGTATCCGCCGCCTGCCGGGTTTGTTCCGTAGATACCTACGATAACCGGAACACCAAGCTGGTTTAACTCAGCATTGCGGAAGAACGGTGTACCGCCGCCGCGTCTGTTCGGGTAAACCTTATCCTGGTTCGGGAACTCAACGCCGGAGCAGTTTAACAGATATACGAGCGGAAGGTGGAGCATCTTAGCTGCATCGGAAGCACGCAGAAGGTTGTCTGCCTGTCCCGGTACCCATGCGCCGGCCATCTTCTTGTTATCGGAAGCGATGATGTAAACCCATTTTCCGTTTACACGGCCAAGTCCGTTAAGAATGTTTGTTGTACCGAACTTGTTGCCTTCCGGGTTGTAAAGGCTGTTTAACGGGCACCATGTTCCCTCATCAATGAGAGCGTTGATACGCTGCATTGCGGAGAGCTGTCCGCGCTCGTTTAACTTCTCTTCTGTTGTGATACCAGCTGCAAGAGCTTTCTCGATGGACTCATGGATGTCAGCCTCTACGGCTTTGATCTCTTTTGCGTTCTCGTCATTTACATTTACCAGCTCTTTACCAACAGTAGGCATTTCCTGGAAATATTTCGGCATGGAAAAGTAACCCATGTTCTTCCTCCTTATATATACGCGATCGCTGCGGTCAGCGGTTTTTGCCAGTCACTGACCGCGGCATGATTATATTTTAAATGATCGTTTCGATTACTTTGTTTCCTTCGGAACTTTAATGAAAGCCTGACCTGGGTCGATCTCTTCACGAATAACGCGAATGATCTCCGGATCCGGACCTTCCATAAGCTGTGCTCTGGAAGTATCGATCTCGAAACCTGTGTTCTCCTGAACCATTTCCGGAGAGGAGAATGGATAGTAGTAAGCAAGGTACATTCTCTTGGTCTCTTCGTCGAACTTCATGATACCAAGATCTGTAACTACCATCTGCGGTCCGCGGTTGCCCGGAAGACCTGCTCTCTCACGTCCGCCAGGGCCGTCCATCCAGCCACAGCTTGTGATGTAATCAACATGCTCCATGAATCTTCTCTTCTGGTGCTGCATCATGATGATGGTGTTGCAGAATGTAGCGATACCGTTAGCTCCGCCGGAACCTGTGAAACGGGTTGTCGGCTGAACGTAGTCGCCCTTACCGAAGATACATGTGGAGTTTACGTTACCGTACGGGTCGATCTGAGCGCCGCCGATGAAAGCGATCATACGGTCAGCGTCATGAAGCCACTCGTTAGCCTCGAAACCTACGAAGCGAACGTTCGGCCACTGTACTGCACAGTGAGCCATGAAACGGTTATCACCTACGGAACGCGGTACCTCTACCGGTGAGCAGTCCATAAGTCCGCTCTCTACGATCGGGTGGCAGCTCGGGCAAACCACACGCTTCGCAAGAGAAGCGCCGATTAACGGAAGACCGGTACCAACGATAACGATCTGATTTTCTTTAATATTTTTTGCGATGGCATAAGCCTGCATTTCCTGCTTTGTATACTTTGTATAATCAGCCATTTTTGAATTTCCCTCCCTCAATTAGTGTCTGGTAGAATAGCCAAGATGCGGCTCATTCTTAAGGTTCATGAGGCGAGCGCCGCCAAGGACATTAAGAAGATCATCCTGATCCTTGCAGCCGTATACATATTTCTGGAGGTAATCCTTGAAGGTCTCCGGAATCTTTGTGCCGTTAGCAGCATCCTCTGCAGCCTGTTTTGCAACTTCTGCAGCCTTTGCAAGCTTCTCGTCTTCCGGTTTAGCAGCAGCAGCCTTCTCAGCCTTTGCAGCAGCCTTTGCGAGCTGTGCCTTAGCATCCTCAGCATCAAGGTACTTGGAAGCCTTATCGTACTCCTTAAGTCCCTTATCATCATCATCATAGTAGCCATAGCACTGTGCCGGCCATGCACCGTACGGAGCACGAACAACAGCGTCTACGCACTCGCCGAAGATTCTTGTCTTTGTCGGATCACGGCGGATATATTCATCACTTACGATCTCCTCGCAGGTAACGATCGTACGCTTTGCAGCGATTGCGATATCAACATCGTGGAACTCATCACCCTCGATGATACAGGTTCCATCCGGAGATGCCTGCTGTACATGGATGATCGCGCAGTCAAGCTTCGGAACCGGAACAGCAAGAAGCTTCTCGCCCGGCTCAAACGGGTTCTCGATATCTACGCACTTTAAGTTGTCAACGCCTTCCATTGTTTTTCTCTTCTCTTCGCTGATACCCCAGAATTTAACAAGACCGGAGCCCTGCATCATTCTTACCGGGAGGTACGGAAGACCAAGGGAAGCTGCGTGAAGCTGTAACATAAGAACGTCCTGGGAGTAGTCCTCATATGTAAGCTCACCTTTCTCGATTGCGGCACGGAAACGACGTGCAACGTTTGTATAACCAGAGTTTGCTGTGTAGCAGTTGATGTAAGCTCTTACACGACCCTCACCGATTAAGGAGTCCCAGTCTCCGCCTGCCGGACCGGACCAGCCTACAAAACCAGTTTTACCCTGACGAAGGATCTCGTAAACAGCAGCGTACGGTTTACGGTTTGTTGTAAATCCGCCGAGGCAGAGTACATCGTTATCATGTACATACTTCTCTACGGCATCGTGTAATGACATAACTTTATTAGCCACAATAAAGCCTCCTTTATTTATATTTGCAGTTAAAAGGCCTGCCTGTTCTCCTCAGACAGGCCTGAACTGCTTTTAATTCCTGTAAAAATATACCACGATACGGAATGAATTTCAACTTCTGGTTCCGTTTCGAAGGGGTTCGATCAGGCCTTGAACATCAGCATGAAGTAACCGGCTGCTACTGCAGAACCGATAACACCTGCCACGTTCGGACCCATAGCGTGCATCAGAAGGAAGTTGGTCGGATTTTCCTTAGCACCAACCGTCTGGGATACACGAGCTGCCATCGGAACGGCAGATACACCTGCAGAACCGATCAGTGGGTTGATCTTGCCGCCTGTGATCGCACACAGGACTTTACCAAGCAGGATACCTCCGACTGTCGCAAACGCGAAAGCAAGAAGACCCATTGCAATGATAGCCAGTGTCTGGACACGGAGGAAGATCTCTCCGTTTGCTGTAGCGCCTACGGTTGTGCCGAGCATGATCGTAACGATGTTGCAGAGTGCGTTCTGTGCGGTATCGGAAAGTCTTCCGGTAACACCGGACTCACGGAACAGGTTACCGAGCATCAGCATACCAAGAAGCGGTGCTACGGACGGAAGAAGCAGGGAGCAGAACAGAACAACGAATACCGGGAATACAACCTTCTCGACTTTGCTGACTTTTCTTAACTGCTTCATAACGATCTGACGCTCTTTCTTTGTTGTAAGAAGCTTCATGATCGGCGGCTGGATCAGCGGGATCAGAGCCATGTAGGAATACGCGGCTACGGCGATCGGAGCTACAAGATCCGGAGCCAGGTTATTTGCGATATAGATCGCGGTCGGGCCATCAGCACCGCCGATGATACCGATCGCTGCACACTCACCCGGTGTGAAAAGTCCGGTTGCATTTGCGAGTGTAAATGCAACATAGATACCGAACTGAGCGGCTGCACCGAGAAGAAGGCTGACCGGGTTCGCGATCAACGGACCGAAGTCTGTCATCGCGCCGACTGCCATGAAGATCAGGCACGGGAATAAGCTGGACTTAACGCCCATGTACATAATTCTTAACACACCGGACTGATACCAGTGATCTGCCTCATTCATAAGACCTGCAAGCGGAAGGTTCGCAAGGAACATACCGAATGCGATCGGGAGCAGAAGGAGCGGTTCAAACTGCTTCTTGATTGCAAGATATAATAAAACGAAGGATACAAGGAGCATTACGCACTGCTGCCAGGTGATTGCGGCAAAACCTGACTGGGCGAGCAGCTCCGCGAAAACTGAAAGTATATTCACGTGTGGCACCTCCTGCTTAGTTTAAGGTAACCAGAACTGCACCTGTCTCAACGGAATCGCCTGTGCTTACGTTGATGGATGCAACAGTTCCTGCTGCCGGAGCTACGATCTCTGTCTCCATCTTCATTGCTTCCATAACGATTACACACTGACCATAACCAACTGCGTCACCAACTTTAACTTTGATGTCAAGGATCTTACCTGGCATCGGAGCCTCTACTGTCTGTCCGCCTGCTGCTGCCGGAGCTGCTGCCGGAGCTGCTGCCGGTGCTGGAACCGGAGCCGGTGCCGGTGCCGGAGCCGGTGCTGCTGCCGGTGCCGGAGCTGCCTTCGGAGCCGGTGCTGCTGCGAGGATCGGAGCCGGTGCGCTAGCCTGTGCGCCTCTGTCAAGCGGTCTGTACTCGTCTACTCTCTCGATCTCAACTTCATACTTTTTTCCGTTTAATGTTGCAACGTATTTCATGTTATTTACTACATCCTTTCCTTTTTCTGCGTTTTAGGTTTTTTGTTTTTTACAGTTCTTTGATACTTGTTACACGGAACTGCTCTCCAGACAATCTTGCTTCCTCACTGACTGCCGCGAGAAGCACTGCATAGGATTCCTCATCGATAGCCGGAGCCGGTGCTGCAACTGCCGCAGCTGCCTTTGGCGCACTCTCCTTAAATAATGTACCGATGACCTTAGAGATAATGATAACCGCGATTGCGAGCACTGCAAGTGCCGAGAATACGACTAACAGTCCAACAAGTGAAATGATGATCGAATCCGCAAAGGTCATACCGCCTGTCCACATATACTTACCGCACCTCCTTCGTTTCGTTTCACTTAAGAAACTTTTGTTGGTTAGTTATTTCGTATTGTGGAATGCATTCCACATTTTCCTCAACGCATACGGGCACATCTCAAAAATGTACCCGTCTTGCGCCTGTTTCTATGCATTTTTCACAATATCGTAATTTGAGTATATCAGCTTTCTGCAAAAATGTCAACAAAGCCGTCCGAAAAAATTTATCAAATATACTAATTTCAGGTCACATAAAGACAAGCAGTGCTTATGTCTTTATATGGCAAAATCTGTTTCTTCCTTTACGGCTGTTTTCCGATATAAGCGAGGATGCCTCCGTCCACATAGAGGATGTGTCCATTTACAAAGTCAGAAGCCTCGGACGCGAGGAACACTGCCGGTCCCTTGAGGTCTTCCACGGTGCCCCATCTTGCTGCCGGTGTCTTCGCAATGATAAACTGGTCGAACGGATGACGGGAGCCGTCAGCCTGACGTTCTCTTAACGGAGCTGTCTGGGATGTGGCGATGTAGCCCGGTCCGATGCCGTTGCACTGGATGTTGTACTCGCCGTACTCGGAGGCGATGTTCTTTGTGAGCATCTTCAAACCTCCCTTTGCCGCTGCGTATGCGGATACGGTCTCTCTTCCGAGTTCAGACATCATGGAGCAGATGTTGATGATCTTTCCGGCTTTCTTTTTCATCATGCCCGGAAGGACAGCCTTTGCCATGATGAACGGAGCATTCAGGTCAACATCGACAACCTTGCGGAACTCATCCGCGCTCATCTCATGCATCGGAATTCTTTTGATCATTCCCGCATTGTTTACAAGAATATCGACCGTTCCGATCTTCTCCTCGATATCCGCGATCATTTTCTTTACCGCTTCCTCGTCCGTAACATCGCAGACATAACCGTGAGCATCGATCCCTTTCTCTTTGTATGCGGCAAGTCCGCGCTCTAAGGACGCCTCGCTGCTGCAGTTAAATACAACCGTTGCTCCTGCTTCTGCATAGCTCTCCGCGATGGCAAAGCCGATTCCGTGGGCACCTCCTGTTACGAGAGCAATCTTTCCTTCCAGAGAAAACATGTTCTTCTTATCCATTTTGATCCTTACCTTTCCTATTTTATATCAGTTTTTTATCGGCCTCTGCGATATCTTACTTTAAATCCATCGGAGCGATGTTGTCCATATCGTCGAACTCCTGATTCTCTCCGCCCATAGCCCAGATAAAGGTGTAGTTGGAGGTTCCTGCTCCGCAGTGGATGCTCCAGGACGGGCTGATCACAGCTTCTTCATTTTTCATGACGATGTGTCTCGTCTCAGTCGGTTCACCCATAAAGTGCATGACCACCTGATTCTCCGGGACTTCAAAGTACATGTAGATCTCCATGCGGCGCTCATGGGTGTGGCACGGCATGCTGTTCCAGACACTGCCCGGCTCCAGTGCTGTCATTCCCATGGAAAGCTGGCATGTTTTCAGCACATCCGGATGAATGAACTGGTTGATGACTCTCTTATTGGAAGTATTGGCATCACCCAGCGGGCGCTTTGCGGCATCCTTCAAGGTGATCAGCTTTGTCTCGTAGGACGTGTGGGCCGGCGCACTCACCATGTAAAATTTTGCCGGAGTCTCCTCACTGTCACTGGAAAAGATCACTTCCTTTGTGCCTTTTGTGATGTACAGGCAGTCTTTATAGCCAAGGCGGTACTCCATTCCGTCCGCTGTGATGGATCCGGCACCTCCGATATTGAAGATTCCGATCTCGCGGCGCTCAAGGAAATAGTGGGTACCGAAATTTTTCCAGCAGTCGATCCCCTTTTCAATGGAGACATGTTCTTTCACCGGCATACATCCCAATGTCACCATGCGGTCCACGTGGGAGTATACGGATACCACCTCATCCGGATGGTAGAGATCCTGAATCAGGAACTCATCCCGAAGTTCTTCGGTTGTGTAGCGTTTTACGTCTCTTTGATTTGCGGAATAACGAATATCCATATGTTTTTACCCCTTATTTATATTCAGGACGGTTTTTATGCCATCCCGGTTGACTTTTTTATCTCAGTCGAGAAGACTCCCACCTCTTTTAGGTGGTGAGTAATAGTAAATTTGTCTCAGCGGGAGTCAGGTCTCTGACTGAGATAAATGCTCCGCGAGGATGCACAGTGATATGTCAGCTTTACTGACCAGAATCAAGCGCCAGGTCTCACGGACGTTCGACTTGAATTTTCTGATTAGTGGCATATCTCAGAGCCCCGGCTCCAAAAAGTGCCAGCAGGAATGCGTCCAGCACTAAAAACAGGATCGCCGCCTGGAATCCAAGCTTATCCGCAAGGACTCCAATGACCTGCGGGGTAAGGATCCCGCCGAGGGAACCGATCCCTGTAAACACTGACATTCCAAGTGGGGAATTTCCCATGAGATCGCCGGTAAAGGCCGTAGTTGTCGGAAACGCCCCCGCCATTCCAAGTCCTAAAAGGATCAGGGCCGCCACTGCCATTGTGGTATGATCCGCGAAGACAAGGATCAATACCGAGACAAACTGGAGTGCGGAGATCACTGCCAGAATCTTTGCCGGCGGCACGCTCTTTGAGATGGACGCAATGACGATCCTTCCGATCATGATCATGATCCAGGTCACGGATACCATCACAGTCGCAAGACTTGTGGACATAAAGCCGGTACTTTTTAAATAAGTAACAAACCATCCGTTTACGGAGTTTTCAAGGCCCATATAGAAGAACAATGCCCCAACCGCCAGAAGGAATCCCGTGTTCTTTAAAAACCAGAATTTTTCTTTTGTCATCGACGATCCGCCGTTCTCCTCTCCCGCCTTCTTCTCCACCTCTTTTTCGATCTTTCTGTAATCCATTGTGGCGTAGGAAAGAACGATGAGAACCGTGAGGACTGCAAGGAGGCGAAGGATCGTCTTCCAGTTCATACCCGCTCCCATGAGGAGCATCGTAACGAATGGGGACAGGAAAGCCCCCACCGCATACCACATATGAAGCAGATTCAGATATTGATTGGAACTTCCCGTCACCTGACGGATCGCATGATTGTTGATGATCGTGATCATGCCCTTCGTGATTCCGATCAGGAAGATCATCACATAAAGCACCGGGACCGGAAGTCCCATTGTAAACAGGAAGAGGCACACCGGATAGGGGACCGCCAGTACGACTACCGCCGTCTTCTGGGACATCATCCCACAGAATACCGGATATACCAGGCTTGAACATAAATTTCCGATCGCCAGAAAGGAAAGCAGTCCGCCGGCCGCGGTAAAGCTTAAATTTCTCTCCTCGATCAGGTTTGGCAGAATGACACCGAAGATCAGGATGACCATTCCGCTGATAAAATAGGTCAGATAACAGTGGTCGATCACCGACCGTTTATCTTCTTTTGTGATTTCCATCCAGTATTCTCTCCCCCACACATATTTGTTAATTTTTCTCCATACTTTTCCATCATATCATCTTTTATCCCTAAAGACAAGGTTGTTTTCGTTGACACCCCAACGGTCTTACTATACAATAGAAGGAACGCAGCTTGTTTTACTTTTAAGGAGGAAAAGGGAGTTATGAAGGACATAAAGAAGGTGACGTTGATCGGTCTCGGTGCGATGGGGGTATTTTTCGCACCGCGTATCTCAGAAAAGCTGGGGGCTGATTTCCGGATCCTTGCAGACGGCGCAAGAAAAGAGCGTCTGGAGCGAAAAGGGGTAACAGTCAATACGATCAATTACCGTTTTCCGATCATCACACCTGATGTCGAGGGGGATCCGGCAGATCTCGTTATCATTGCGGTAAAGGGATATGACCTGGAGCAGGCGATCAGGGATATTAAAAATCAGGTTGGCAAAGATACGATCATCCTCTCCGTATTAAATGGTGTGGAGAGCGAAAAACAGATCGCCGCCGTCTACGGCAGCGAACATCTGCTGTACTCCTATATGCGGATCAGCATTGTCATGAAGGACGGAAAGACGGAGTTCGATCCGCATAAGGGTCTGATCCACTTCGGCGATCTTAAGAATGATCCGGAACACTATTCCGGGAATGTTCTCGCTGTGAAGAGTCTTTTTGATCTCTGTGGGATCGACTACAAGATCGATGCAGATATGTTAAAAGGAATCTGGTTCAAGTTCATGTGCAACGTTGCCGAGAATATGACATGCGCCATGTTCGGCGTTCCCTTCGGAGCATTCCAGAAGAACGATGACGCCAATTTCTTCCGCCACAAGGCCATGTGGGAAGTGATCCGCATTGCAAATAAGTTGGGCATTGATATCGGTCAGAATGAGATCGACCGTCAGGAGCACACGCTCGGACGTCTTCCTTATGAAAATAAGCCGTCCACGCTTCAGGATCTTGAGGTCGGAAAACGCACGGAAGTCGATATGTTCGCCGGAACGGTTGTCCGCCTCGGAAAAGAGCTTGGCGTTGAGACTCCGGTCTGCGAGTGTTTCCTTCACGGAATCCATCTGATCGAGGCGCGGATGTTTAAGGAAATCTAATATCTATATGTACATAGCCAAAGCTGCCTGCGGCATATCGCCAGGCAGCTTTTTTCTGCTCTCCCACCTTATTTTCTTAATTCTTTTCCTAATATTAAAAAACAGTCTTGCATTTCCCATGGAGCTGTACTATATTTAACATATGAACGATGGTTCATATGTTAATATGATAATTAAAAATTATAATTCTGAGGAGGTCTACTCTATGGAGGAATTAGAAAAATCCAAGCAGAAATCAGCAGACCACGAGGACGAAGAGGTTTGCTGCTGCGGACACCATCACCATCACGATGAGCATGATGACGGGCACGAAGAACACTGCGGCTGCGGACACCATCACCATCATGAGGACGATGATGATGACGGGCATGAAGATCACTGCGACTGCGGACACCATCACCATCATGAGGAGCATGATGACGAGCATGAAGAACACTGCGGCTGTGGGCACCATCACCACGAAGGTCATGATGATGACGAACATGAAGAGCACTGCGGCTGTGAACATCACCATCATCACGACGATGACGATGGCTGCTGCTCCGAACACGATCATCATCACGAGCACGCCGAACACCACCACGGTCCGGCACCGAAATCCACCTGTGTGGTCTACGTGATGAAAAACATCGACTGCGCGAACTGCTCCGCAAAGATCGAGAAAAAGATCCAGGAGCTCCCGGAAGTCGATGACTGTATTTTGACTTTCGCGACGAGACAGCTCCGGGTCTACTCTTCCGTGGGAACAAAGTTGCTCCCGAAGATGCAGGAGATTGCTGATCAGATCGAGCCCGGCACCGTCATTGAGGTCCGCCCAAAGAATCCGAAAGCGATCTGCACCGTCTATGTAATGAAAAACATCGACTGCGCAAACTGCTCCGCAAAGATCGAGAAAAAAATCCAGGAGCTCCCGGAAGTCGATGACTGTATTTTGACTTTCGCGACGAGACAGCTCCGTGTCTACTCTTCTGAAGGAACAAAGCTGCTCCCGAAGATGCAGGAGATTGCAGACAAGATCGAACCAGGCACCATCATCGAGGTCCGCGAGGAAGGAAAACCGGCAGATGCAAACCGTGACGACAAGCATGCCCATGATCTTCCGGAGCTGATCGCCGGAGGCTTGCTCTTCATCGTCGGAGAGCTTCTCTCCCACTCCATGCCGCAGATCTCCGCCATATGCTTTGTGATCGCCTACCTGATCCTTGGACGGGAAGTTCTCTTAACAGCCCTGAAAAACATGAAGACCGGCCACGTGATGGACGAAAACTTTTTGATGAGCATCGCGACCATCGGTGCTTTCTGTGTCGGCCAGTTTGGGGAGGCGGTCGGCGTTATGCTCTTCTACCGGGTCGGTGAAGGATTCGAACACCGCGCGGTTGAAAAGAGCCGCAGTCAGATCATGGAAGCCGTTGATCTTCGTCCGGAGACCGTTCTTCTTGACGAAAACGGTACTGTCCGCGAGGTTCCGGCCGGTTCCGCCGTTGTCGGCAATATCGTAGAGATCCGTCCCGGCGACCGCATTCCGCTTGACGGCGTTGTCGTAGAGGGCGAGAGCCGGATCGATACGTCACCGATCACAGGTGAACCGGTCCCGGTATCGGTAAAGGTCGGAAGCCAGCTGACATCCGGCTGTGTCAATACTTCCGGTCTCTTAAAGATGAGAGTCGAAAAGGAACTTTCCGAGTCCATGGTCACAAGGATTCTCGATTCCGTAGAGAACGCCGCAGCCAGCAAGCCGCAGGCCGAGCGCTTCATCACGAAATTTGCACGGATTTACACCCCGTTCGTCGTTGCCCTGGCGGCTGCGACAGCGATCATTCCGTCCTTAATTACAGGAAACTGGTCCCACTGGATCTACACAGCTCTTACCTTCCTCGTAATCAGCTGCCCGTGCGCCCTTGTTTTAAGCGTTCCGCTGGCATTCTTCTCCGGGATCGGCGCAGGTTCCAAGAAAGGAATCCTCTTTAAAGGCGGAATCGCACTTGAAAACCTGAAAGCTGTAAAAACGGTTGTCATGGATAAGACAGGAACCATCACAAAAGGAAACTTCGTGGTTCAGACGATCCTTCCGGCAGGCACAGCTTCCGAGCAGGAAATCCTTCAGATCGCGGCAGCATGCGAGACCGCATCTACTCATCCGATTGGAATCAGCATCGTCTCTGCTGCAAAGGATCAGAAACTTGTGATCGAAAAGCCCGCTGAGATCGAGGAGATCTCCGGCAAAGGCATCCATGCAAAGCTCTCCCAGGGCGAAGTACTCTGCGGAAACAGAAAGCTTCTCACCGAGTTCAACGTGGACTGCGGCGCTTACGATGAGAACGGCGCTGTCACCACCGTCTATATATCGGTAAACGGAAAGCTTGCAGGAACGATCCAGATCGCCGATACGATCAAGCCGGAGGCAAAGGATGCCATCAAATCCTTAAAATCCATGGGGATCCGCTCCGCTATGCTCACCGGCGACGGCGAGGCAGCCGCTGAGGCGGTAGCCGCCGAGGTCGGAATCGACAATGTATACGCAAAGCTTCTCCCGGCTGATAAGCTCGAGATCTTGCAGAAGCTCCGCGCGGAGAACGGAAGCGCAATGTTCGTCGGTGACGGAATCAACGACGCACCGGTGCTTGCAGGCGCTGATGTGGGCGCAGCTATGGGAAGCGGTGCTGACGCAGCCATCGAGGCCGCCGACGTCGTCTTCATGACATCAAGCATGGATGCCATTCCGGAAGCCATCAAGATCGCGAGAAGCACAGGCGCGATCTCCAACCAGAATGTGGTATTCGCCCTTGCGGTAAAAGCTCTTGTCATGATCTTAGGTCTCATGGGAATCGCCTCCATGTGGCTCGCGGTATTCGCCGACACCGGCGTTGCGATCCTCTGCGTGCTGAATTCCATCAGAATTCTTTATAAGAAATAAGACTCCTGCTGTAATTTTCCTCTTTAGGGAATCAGCAGACAAGACAAAGAAAAGCCCTGGAGAACCTTTCTCATATCGTTCTCCAGAGCTTTTTTGTTATCCACTTCGATAGTTTCAGTTTCTGGCATCAGGATCTTTTCCTGTCGTTGAATGTTTAGGCTGCGGCGGGCATGATCTCTGTCAGCGCTTCACTCTCTTACTTCAGCATCCCCATCACCACAACAGCCACAAACAATACGCACATGCACCCGATAAAGATATCAATGGTCCGCACCGACACATTGATCTTATCGTACATCCGTTCTTTTATGGATCTGTTCTTCAGGCGCTCATTTTCCTCCTGCAGCCGTTTATTCTCTTCAGTGAGTTCTTCTAAAGTCTTCTCACCAAAGGCCTCCACAGCCTTTTCTGCGGCTTCGGTCACTGTTCCGATTCCGCTGACCTTCTCAATCTCTTCTTCCATTCCTTCACCTCCACTCTCCCGGTGCAGGTTTTATCAAACCGCTCCGGCTTTCTTTCCATGAGGCAGGCTGCTAAAACCAGCCATCGGTATTTTCTTTCTGATACATGATGTACGCAAAAATGTGCCGCGGTACACCCGAGCGTCTCGCACGGCCGTTTCCAACAATCTGCATCTTCGCGCGAGTGTGCAAAAACGGGCGTTGGAACTCGTCCTCCGCCCGTTTTTTAACTGTACCGAAACAGTCAGTCTATTACTTCTTTGCAATGTACTTTCTGATATCAAGCGCAATCGCAACTACGATAACGATACCCTGTGCGATGTACTGGTAGTTTGTATCAACACCAAGGTACTGTAAGCAGGTCTTTAAGATCTCGAATACAAGAACACCGATAAGAACACCAGAGATACGTCCGATACCACCGTTTACGGATACACCGCCGATGGTGCAGGCTGCGATCGCCTCAAGCTCCCAGCCCTGACCCATGTTGACGGAGGAACCACCGGATTTTGCGCCTACAAGGAAACCGCCCAGTGCGTAGAGCGCTGCTGCTGTCATGTAGATGATGATCTTTGTCTTCTTAGTGTTTACACCGGAAACCTCTGCGGACTGCTCGTTGCCGCCGATCGCATACATATACTTTCCATGAGGAGTCATGTTATAGATGAACCACATAACAAGACCAACCGCAAGGGCGATCAGGAACAGGAACGGGATCGCGCCAAAGAGTTTTCCTTTTGCTACTGCTGTGTATGCGTTATGATAACCACCGATCGGAGTCGCGTTTGTGTAAACAAGGCAGACACCGTAAACGATAAGCTGCATACCAAGTGTTCCGATGAAGGCCGGAACCTGTAAGTAAGAAATTACGATGCCATTGATGAAACCAAAGATACAGCAAATTGCCACACAGATCAGAAGAACCGCGAGAACCCATAAGCCCCAGGCATTTCCGAAATCCGGAAGGTTCTGGAAGAACTTGCCGCTGTAATCCGGCTTCTGAAGTAAGGTACCTGCTAAGCAGGCAGAAAGACCAACCATACGTCCTGCGGAAAGGTCTGTACCTTTTGTAATTAAACATCCGGATACACCGCAGGCGATGATGAATCGCGGAGCTACGTTTAATGCGATGTTGATTAAGTTGCCGCGTGAAAAGAATGTAGGCTGCTTGATCGCAGTAAATACTGCAAGTAATAAAAGAACGACGATGATTCCATTATTGATAAGGAAATCTTTTGCACTTACTTTTTTCGCTGTCATGACTGAACCTCCCTGTAATCTACTTGTTTTCCTTGCCGCTTAAAGTGAATTTTGTGGCAAAGGACATGATCTTCTCCTGAGTTGCGTCTTCTCCTTCCACCTCACCGGTGATGTGACCGTTGCACATTACGATGATTCGGTTGGACATACCGATCAACTCCGGCATTTCCGACGAGATCATAATGATGGATTTGCCCTGTTTTACGAGATCGATCATGATCTGATAAATCTCGTATTTGGCTCCGACGTCGATACCACGGGTCGGCTCATCCATGATCAGGATATCAGGATTGTTTGCAAGCCATCTTGCGATAATTACTTTCTGCTGGTTGCCACCGGAGAGAGACTGGATCAGCGTCTTTCCGCTCGGTGTCTTGATCTTTAATTTCGCAATGCTGTCCTTTACGACCGCATCGACTTCTTTTTTGTTGATCTTACCCATATGGGTGTAATTCTTGTAGGAAGCGATCGCAGTATTGTCATCGATGCTCAGGCATCCGAAGATACCGTTTCCGCGTCGATCCTCTGTGATCATTCCGACGGAGCTGTTGATCGCATCCTGCGGTCTCTTGATGTGAGTCTCTTTTCCGAGGATCTCCACGGTACCGCTCTCAATGTGGCGCATTCCAAAGATCGCTTCCATAAGCTCGGTTCTCTGCGCTCCTACCAGTCCGCCAAAGCCCAGGATCTCACCTTTCTTTAATTCAAAAGAGCAGTCCTTGAAGGAATTCGGCAGAATACTTGTCAGGTGGCTGACCTTTAAGACCGTCTCATCCGTCCGGTAATCATCCTTCGGCGGATAGACGTTATTTAATTCACGTCCAACCATCTGTTTTACGATCTCCTCATCGGAGATATCCTCGATCGCCCAGGTTCCAACGTATGTACCGTCGCGCATGATCGTGATATCGTCGGAGATCTGGCGGATCTCAGCCATCTTGTGGCTGATATATATCATAGAAACACCTCTGGATTTCAGGTCTCTGATGATCCGGAATAATGCTTCTACCTCGTTATCAGTCAGTGAGGAGGTCGGCTCATCCAGAATTACAAGGTTTGCACTCTGGCTGACCGCTTTTGCGATCTCTACTGACTGCATCTGTCCGATTGATAAGGTGCCGAGTTTTGCTTTCGGGTCAAAATCCATCTTTACATCCCGAAGCCATTTCTCAGCTTCTTTGTTCATCGTCGCATGATCAACGACCTTGACCGGTCCGTAGTTTTTCATCGGATACCGTCCAAGATACATATTCTCAGCGATGGAGCGCTCCGGAATTGGCTGAAGCTCCTGATGAACCATGGCAAGTCCTTTTTTCAGCGCGTCATCCGGGTTTGCGATCTCCGTCTTGACGCCGTCGATATAGACCTCGCCTTCATCCATTTTATAGATTCCGAAAAGACATTTCATCAGTGTCGATTTTCCGGCACCGTTCTCTCCCATCAGTGCGTGGACCGTTCCGGGGCGAACCCGTAAGTTAACTCCGTCAAGCGCTTTTACGCCCGGGAAAGTTTTTTTGACTCCTCTCATTTCGAGTCTGTACTGTTCTGCCATCCCAAAACTCCTTTCAGTTACACTCCCCCGCATTTCCGGGTGGCATATTTTAATCAACGAACCGGATGTGTTAGACAACACACCCGGTTCTCATTTGTTACAGTATCAATTACTTTAACATATCAAGGATTTCCTGAGCGTTATCCTGAGTAACCTTCTCGTAGTTAACCATGTTGACTGCGTCAACCTTCTCACCGCTTAAGAACTTAACAGCGATATCGCTTGCTGCCTGAGCCTGTGCGAAGTGGTTGTTGAATACAGTACCTGTCTGCTTGCCGTCGATTACGTTCTGAACAGCCTCTGTCAGAGCGTCAACGCCTACAAGGTAGATATCCTCGTTAACTTTACGTCCTGCTGCTTCGATTGCCTGTAATGCACCAAGTGCCATTGCATCGTTGTTGCAGAAGATTACTTCGATCTTGTCGCCGTACTGGTTTAAAGCGTCCTGTGCGATCTGCTGAGCCCTAGCCTGATCCCAGTCACCACGCTGTTTTAAGAGCTCCTCAACTTCCATTCCTGCGTCTGTAAGAGCCTTAACAGAGAACTCTGTTCTGTACTGAGCATCTACGTTCTCCGGGTCACCCTGGATCATGATGTAGGAAACTTTGCCGTCGCCGTTGATATCGCCCTTGTTTGCAGTCTCAAGGATCTCTTCGCCCTGGTATGTACCGGACTGTCTTGCGTCACATCCTACGTATGTAGCGTTAAGACCTTCAGATTCCCATCTCTCTTCTTCTGCTGCGTCCGGCTCACGGTTGATGTAAACAACCGGGATACCAGCTTCTTTACACATATCTGTGATCTCCGGTGCGGAAGAAGCCTGTACAAGGTTTAAGATCAGAACGTCATATTTCTGTGTGATGAAGTTCTGGATCTGGTTTGTCTGCTCTGCCTGATCGCCCTTACCATCCTGAACGACTACGTTCTCAGCCTTGAATCCAAGGTCCTCTGTTAAGTAGCGAACTAACTCTGTTCTGTAAAGAGTCATGAAGTTATCATCGAACTTGTAGATGCTGATGCCGACTTTCTTGTCTGCTACATCTGTGGTTGCTGCTGCGGCTGCAGCTGTTGTTGCAGCTTCTTTTGCTGCCTCGGTAGCTGCTGCTGTTGTCTCTTTTGCTGCCTCAGTAGCTGCTGCTGTTGTTGCTGTTGTGGAAGAGCTTCCTCCGCATCCTGCTAAAGACAGGGCCATCATGGAAGCCAGTGCCATTGCTGTTACTTTCTTTGTCATTCTCATGTTTTGAATCCTCCCATTCAAAAAATAATTTTGACCGTTTAGGCATTTTTCCTTAACGATGAATTCATTATAGCCTGCCTTTGTGCATTTTTCCATACTATTTTTTATGATAAATTATTAAAATTCTTTGATTCCTGTAAAAAAACCACAATTTTTTGTCATATCATGGCAGAAATCAGCTTAAATATAACAGTACAGGCATGCGCGAGGCGGCGCATGCCTGTAAAAAATGATGTCAGTTAGCAATGATATGCTGGGGACACCAGAAATATTTTTCCTGGGTCACCTCTTTTCCCATTGCGAGCTCCTCCGCCGTATCGAAGATTCTCTTCGCGTAGATATCCTTGCTGGACTCAACCGTCCCAAAGAGTTTTCCCTCGCGGAACGCCTCCTGACCGGCCGGTGTCCCGTCGATCCCGACAAGCTTGATCGTCCCGGCGACGATCCCCGCCCGCTCGATGGCATCAATCGCACCAATAGCCATGTCATCATTGTTGCAGAGCACAAGCTCGATTTTATTCCCATAATCCGAAAGCCACTGTTCCATGAGGGCGGAGGCCTGGTTTCTCTCCCAGTTTGCGATCCCGCCTGTGATCTTCTCGATCGGAACACCGCCGTCCTTCAGAGTCTCGATGGACCACTCCGTGCGGATCAGGGAATCCTGGTGGTTCGTCTCCCCCTCAAGGAGGACATAAGAAACAACCCCGTCCCCGTTCCGGTCAAGGGTTGACGGATTCTTCTGGTAGGCGTCCACGAGGATCTGCCCCTCCAGCACCGCGGACTCCTTTGCGTCCGCTCCCACATAGTACAGTTTCTCCCAGCGGTTCATGTCCTCCGCGACCGGCTCCCGGTTGAAAAAGACAATGGGAATATCCGACTCCATGGCCTGATCGATCACGCCGGACGCGGCGGAACGGTCCACCATATTGACGCAGAGCACGTCGCAGCCAAGATCGATCATACGCTCCGCCTGGCTGTTCTGCGTGAGCTGATTTCTCTTCGCGTCCCGGACATCCAGCGTCACGCGGACCCCGGTCTCTTTTTCATATTCCTTCGCCGCCTGCTCCATGGAATTCCGGAGAGTGCCGATGAACGTGTCATCCCCGCGGTATAACAGGACACCGATCCGCAGGGACGTCTTTTTTTCCTCATGCCCTCCGGTCTTTTTCGCGTACAGCCAGGCGCTTCCCCCGAGAAGCGCCGTCGCCGCAATGGCAAGGATCAGAACATTTCCCTTTTTCATACCTGCCTCCCCCTATTCCATCGGATATAGCATCTTTTCGAAGATCCCACTCCTTAAGATCTCCCCGTCGATATACTCCGGTGTCAATGTGATCCGTTTTTCCTTCCACTCTCCCCCAGCTGCCTGAACCGCCTTTTCAACACTTAAATAACCCTCGTCGAACCGGTTCCATGCCATCAGACCCTTGACGATCCCCCGGTCGAGCTGGTTTAAGAGCGCCGTCGTACTCCCGATCCCGTAAAGAGCCGTCACATGTTCCCGGTACACACTGCTGCCCTCCAGGATATCCGCAAGTTCGGATAAGGCACCAACATCCATGCCGACCGCCATAAAATCACCGCTCTCCGGATATACCGTTTCCTCGATAGCCTTGCGGTATGTGTCCTCTGACTTTTTCTCGATCAGACGTACGGTAAAACCGGCGGGGTCCAGCACAGAGCGGATCCCGTCATACGCGTCAAGGTTCCCCGTGTACTCCATTCCCTCGGAGAACAGGCATACCGGCACAGCCGGATCCTCGCTCTCCGCAATCTTCTCCCCAAGCGTCCGTCCCATCTCGTAGCGGTCCACAGAGATGGAGCACGCCACCGAGCTGTTGATCGCCGTGGGACCAAGAAAGATCACCGGGCAGCCTGGCGAGATCTCATCGAGCTTCATGACCGCGAGATCCTCGCGGACCGGTGCAAGGATGATCGCATTCGCTCCGTCCTTTATTTCACGGACGATCAGTTCTTCCTGCTGTTCCTCATCGTTTTCCGCGTACAGCGTGATGAAATTGACATCCGCCTGATACTTCTTCTCCGCCATATCCATGCCCGCGCGGAAGCTCCCATAATAGTTGTCATTCACGTTGTCTATGATGACGGAGATCCGGCAGATCTCCCTCTTTTTTTCCTTGATGATCAGATCCGTGGACGACAGCAGATAGAGCATCACAAGGAGAAGGACGCCGGCACACCAGCTGATTTTTTCTCTATTTGACATGGATCTTTTCCCCCTCTGCAGTCTCAGCGTAAGACACCGCCCGCATGTGGATCGTCACGACCGTCCCCTCATCGAGCTCGGATTCGATGGACAGACCGTATTCCTGTCCAAAATACAGCCGGATCCGCTCATTGACGTTCCGCACCCCAATCCCGGAGCCACTTCCGGACTTCACATGCGGCTTATCCATGAACATGCCTTCCACCTGTTCCTTCGTCATCCCGAGTCCGTTGTCGGAGACCTTCATATAAAGATCCTCCCCGTCCCGGTACACCCGGATCCGGATCTCCCCATCGCCGTCCATAAACTCCATTCCGTGATAGACCGCATTCTCCACGAGCGGCTGAAGGATCAGCTTCACGCTCGCGAGTTCCATGACATCCTCATCCGCCTCAATCTCATAAGTAAAACGATTCTTAAACCGCATGTGCTGGATCATCAGATAGTTTCTCACATGTTCCAGCTCATCCCGGACGGGAATAATGCTCTTCCCACGGCTTAAGCTGATCCGGAAAAATCTGGCGAGCGCCGTCACGACCTTCACCGCGTCCGCCTGTTTCTCATTCTCGATCATCCAGACGATGATATCGAGGGTGTTGTAAAGGAAATGCGGGTTGATCTGCGACTGTAAAACATCAAATTCATTTTTCCGTTTGGATTCATGCTCCGCCACGATGTCATCCATCAGATGCCGGATCTGGGTCGTCATGTTCCGGATGGAGGTGCCGAGGTGACGGATCTCATAGGAACCGCCCACATAGACTTCCGTTTCCAGATTGCCCGCCTCAATCCCGTTCACAGAACGCTCCAGTTTTTCGATCGGCGTCGTAATCCTCGTAGAAATGTAAGCATTGATGACCGCGAGGATGAATACGACAAAGGCAACAATAAACACGATCAGGATCCTTGTCTTCAACGCGTTTAAGGATGCGCCGCCGAGTGCCGCCGCCCCGACGATCTTCCAGCCGGTATAGCCGACCGTCTTGACCGTCACGGCACGCCCCTTTCCTTTATATTCCTCCCGATGGATCCCGTCCCTGTATTCCGCTGCCGCCTCAAGGTTCTCATCCTCGAGCCCTGAGTAGATCAGCTGGGACTGCGGATGGTAGATCAGCTCCCCGTCCGCGCCGAGAAGATAGACATAGCCGCCGTTTCCCAGGGTAATCCCGTCAAACAGCTGTTCCAGGCTGTCATAGCGGATGTCGATGAGGAGAACGCCCTGCTCCGTGGACGAGCCCTCCGTGATCTCCACCGCGCGCGCCGCCGAGATCACCCAACGGTACTGGTTCTCCCCCGCGTCGAACACCCGCTGGACATGCGGGACTGAGAAGTGAAGATTCTCCGTCTTTTTCAGCGCCGCCTCAAACCACGGTTCCGCTGCCGGATCTGCCCCCGTCCTGAGTCTCGTGGCGGGAACGGCCTCCAAAAGCTCTCCGTCTCTGGAAAACAGGGCGATATTCTCGACATTATCCTTGTTGTTGTCGTAGAGAAGCGTCATCTCTTTGTTGACACTCTCATTCCTCAGATCCGTGTTTTTTACGATCCCGTAGTATGTGGTGTCCGAAAGCTTCATGATTCCGCGGAGCCACACATCCACAGACCGGTTCAGCTGGTCGATCAGGATCTGGTTCTCCTCCTGCATCGTATCCGACATCTGCTTTGACATCCGGCTGTACAGGGACAGTCCGATAAAGATGCTCGCCGCCAGGGCTGTCACCGTAAAGTAGACGAAGATCATATAGCGGATGCTGGTCCGTTTGAAAAAGCTGCCCTCATTTTCCGGTTTCATACCCCTCTCCCCCGCCGGCCCTACGACCGGCTTCCTCTGAATTTCGTCGGTGAAACGCCGAATTTTTTCTTAAATACGTAGCTGAAATAATTCTGTTCCTGGTAGCCGACCTTTGCCGCGATCACATAGGTCTTGTCATCCGTCTTATTCAACAGCTCCACAGCCTTATTGAGACGCACATCCGTCAGGTAACCGATATAGGTCTGCCCCGTCGCTTTTTTGAACATCGTCGAAAAATAGGCGGGACTCATGTGCAGCGTCCGGCAGACCTGCTCCACAGACAAGTCCGGATCCTGGTAATTCTCCATGATATACCGCTTCGCGCGCTCCATGCTCTGGCGCGTCGTATTGTCACGCTCCTGGTCCATCGCCCCGTTGATCCTGAGTGCCGCCTCAAGAAGCCATTTTGAGAACTTCTCCCGGTTCATCACCTGCCGGATCATCATAAACGGGTCCGTCCCCATCCCGGTATCCCCAAAAAGCACTCCCATCTCCAGGTCGTACTGCTGGATGAGCTGGACCAGACAGTTCGCGGTGCTGAACATGTAGGTCTGGTACTGCCGCGCATGGACCTTCGCGTCAGACATCCTTCCGATGATCCCGGATACCACGGACCTTATCTTCTCCTCCGGACCGAATTTTACCGCCTGGATGAGGGCAGACTCGTCCTCCGCGGTAAACTGGAGCTTTCCGGTGTTCACCGGCTCCACATCGTTGATGTAGATCGTACTGCCGCTCCCGACAATTGCGCAGTAGCCCAAGGCATCGAGCGCTGACCGGAAGGACTCACAGATCAGACCGAGCTCCGTCCGGCTGTGCCCGATCCCGATCGTTACCGGGATCATCAAGATCTTCCGGATCTCCTTGCAGATATCGCTTAAGATGTCGATCATGCTGGTCTGGGAGTTGTTCTCATCGATCGCCACGATCCCGGCGATCTCCGCGTCAGCCGCCCCGGAGAACGAGAACAGGGAGAATCTGCAGTACGGTTTCAGGTTCTCCTCAAGGATCTGCATCACAGAGATCGGGATCAGCTCCCGCTCCTCGTGGAGCGGAAGGATCAGCTCCCCTGACACTTCGGAAATTTCCGCTTTCACCGCAATGGAGATCCACTTTTTCGCTCCCGCAAGTGGGATATCGTACTGTTCCAGGCGGTCATTGACCGTTTTCCCGTCCATCTGGTGGCTCACAAGATCCTTTAGGAACTGCTCGCGCAGGATCGGCAGGCTGCGTCTGTAGTTTTCCCGCAGAAGGCTCACATCGCGCTTCTGCTCGATCTCCTCGTCGAGGCTCTCCTGGATCCTCCTCAGGATCGCCGTCAGCTCCTCCACATTCACGGGCTTTAAAATATACTCCGTCACATTCAGCTTGATCGCGCGCTTCGCATAATCGAAATCATCATATCCGGAAAAAATGACGATCTTCATCGATGGATACCTCTGGCGGATCTTCTCCGCAAGCGTCAGCCCGTCCATGTATGGCATCCGGATATCCGTGAGGACCACGTCCGGCTCTAAGGCTTCGATCTTCTCCAACGCGTCCTCCCCATTCTCCGCGTCCCCGACAACGGTAAATCCAACCGCCTGCCAGTCGATCTTGCGGATAATGCTCTTACGCACTTCCTCCTCGTCATCCACAAGGATAATTCTGTATAAGTCCATTTCCTGCTCCTATCTTTTAAAAGATCTGTTCCAGATGCTTCCGGATGACCGCCTCATCGGTCAGTTTTGCGATATGACCGTTCATGCCCGCCTTGATCGCTCCTTTTCGGAAACCGCCGTTTCCCCATTCTGACAGCCTGCCAGACCCGGAGTGCAGAGAAGGAGCATAACGGCTCCAAAGATTACAGAGCGCCTGCCCCCTCCTGTCCTTTTCTTTCTATTCAACGCAACAAGGTCCTGCATGTATTCCATCCTTTTCATCCGCCCCGGTCACCTTGCCTGTTTCCGTGCTTTTTTATTCGCATACATATTCGCGTCCGCGCGCGCTTTTGTGTCGGAAATGCTCTCCTGCTCCTCGATCAGGGCACTGCCGTATGAGGCACCTGGGAGCATATGCAGCGATTTTTTCTGTTTTTCTATGATCCAGTAAAATTTCTCCCTGCAGTATTTTTCCTTCTCCGGTTTCCTGAACAGGACGCAGAACTCATCTCCGCCAATCCGGTAACAGTTTCCATAGCGGGAATACGCCTTTTTCAGACATTCCGCGATCACCTTCAGGCACTGGTCCCCCGCCTGATGACCGTATGTATCGTTGATGTACTTAAAATTGTCGAGGTCGAGGACGATCAGCATCTTATCCTCCGGCTGGAGGTTCAGTGTCCGGTTCAGATAGCTCTTCTGGCTTAAGAGTCCCGTCAATCCATCCAGCTGGTTTCACATTTCATTGCAGTAGAGGTAATAGAGCACTGAGATCAGGGTACTTTGCCATGATATTGACCGGGCGGAGTCTTACCGGAGTCCCATCCACGATCACGGTAACCAGCTCAAGGACTGAGATCACGCCGATCAGGATGAAGGTCAGCAGAAAAGTCCTTCTCTGTCTCGGAAACAGCGCTTCACTGAAATTGACGATCATACACATGAACCCAAGGACAAAACAATTGATAACCGTCAAAGAAAAAAATAGAGATCCGGCATATCAGGTTCCTCTCTTTCAGATACTAAACGGGCACGCCGCCTTCCGGCGACAACGCTGTTACGTATAATTATACTGTGGAAGCATATAATCGTCAAGCCAGCCCTCCGGTAGGTTTGCGCGCCCTTTCCCGTCCCGGTCCAGCCTGAACTGTGGTTTGGCCTGTCCTCTTCGTTTTTTATTAAATATCATTATACTGCTTACTACTGTTTCTGGCAATGCTGCGGTCAGGTGTTTTTAAGACATTGGGCTGTAACGAAAAAGAGTGCGCATCTTTGGCACGTCAGTGCCTGTTTTCTAAAAGACATCCAGGTCCATTCCATTCACCACAGGACCTTCGTAACCGGCATTCCGTATCTCCTCAAGGATCGCCTCGTTTCTTCTCGCCATCTCGGCTCCCACATCCACCGTGTTGTCCTGGATCTCCATGTGATAGATCCGGTGGTATGTGACGAGAAGCTTTGGTCCTGCCTTCTTCGCGATCTCTGCAAGATCCACACTCAGGGTGTGAACCTCCCGATGGTATTTCTGCCACTTCGGTTCCCTCGCGGCAAGACCTGCCGTGTATTCTACTTCATGGAGAAGAATATCACAGCCCTTTGCCTTTTCCGCAACGATCTCAAGCGGCGCGGTATCCCCACTGATCACGATCACCCGGTCCGGCGTCGTAAATTTGAAGCCATAGCTCTCAAGCGTCCCATGGCTCACCGGGAAGGCTTCGACTGTCACACGGTCATCCCGGTAGATAACTCCGGAATTTATTTCCTGTGTTTCCACCCGGTATCCCACTTCATTTGCCTTTTCAAAACCGTTGATCCGGAAATCAATATCCACCTTGTAGGCCTTTAGCAAATGCTCTGTCATATCCCGGATCCCTTTCGGTCCAAATACCCGGAGTGGTTCTTTCCGCTCCAGGACCCATGGGGTAAAGATCAGGTCCGGGTATCCTACCGTGTGATCCGTGTGCAGGTGTGTGCAGAACGCGGTCACCAGCCTGTCCGGGCGAAGCGCGTCGATCCCGTTCCGGTATGCCTTCGCCGCCTGGCGGACGACCCCCGGACCGAAATCAACGAGGTACGCCCGGTCGCCAACAACGACCGCAGATGACGGACCGCTGGCATCCGGGCACGCGTTCGGCGTTCCGGTACCGAGAAGTACAAGTTTTGTCTCCATCATGATTCTCTCTCCTTTTTCCTTCCGCGCTTCATCCCTGCTTCTGTTCGTTTTCATCCTCCACATGCCGGATCGAGATTCCGGTAAAGCCGTAAAAGATGCTGAAAAACGGAGTCAGATATAACAGGAACAGATATGGGAAGAACGCAGACCATGCGACGCCGAGCGTTCCCGCCATGTATACGCAGTACCCATGCCACGGGATCATCGGTCCGGAGAGCGTTCCCGCATCCTCCAGGCTTCTCGATAAAATCTCCGGGGCAATCTTTCTCTCCTTAAACAACGGTTTCATCATGTTTCCGGTCAGGACATGGGACATCGGCTGGGAACAGCTGATCAGGCTTGTGATATAACCGACGAGGAGCGTCGCGAAGATCAAACCGCCATCGCTGTTGATCCGTCCGGTGATTGCGCGCAGGATGTTGTCAAGAACACCCAATCTGTCCAGCATGCCGCCCATTCCGACCGCGAAACAGATGATCGCCACATACTGCAGCATGCTGCTCATACCGCCACGGTTTAAGATCGTTTTCAGAACAGCCTCCTCAATCTGGGTCGTATAGCCGTTGTAAGCAACACGGATGATGCTCTGGAGCGTCACGCCCTGGCAGAAGAACGCAACCGCACCGGCGCACACCGAGGACAGTCCCAGGGATACGATCGCGTTGACTTTACATAAGAGCAGGACAATGATAACCGCCGCCGGGATCAATGTCACAAGACCAAGTTTAAATTCTCCCTGAAGTGCCTCCGTGTAGACAAGAAGGTTTCCCTCTTCATAACCACCGGAGGTCTGACTGATCCCGAGAATGACAAACAGGACCAGGCTGATCACAAAGGTCGGCAGCGTTGTCCATAACATGGACCGCACGTGATCGTTGAGTTTCGCGCCCGCAACAGCCGGGGCAAGATTCGTCGTATCGGAGAGCGGGCTTAACTTATCCCCGAACATGGCACCGCAGATGACTGCGCCTGCCACCATTCCAGGATTGATTCCCATCGCATTTCCAATCGCCATCATCGCGACACCGGCACTTCCGACCGAGCCGTAGGATGTTCCGGTCACAAGACTTAAAACGGCGCAGAATACAAGTGTCAACGGCAGGAGCCAGGTTGGATCGATCAGTTTCAGACCGCCTGCGATGATCGTGGCGATCGTACCGCTCTGGAGCCAGGTACCGATCATGACGCCGATCGCCATAAGCAGACATAGTGTCGGAACGACCACACGGATCGCGTCGTAGGCACCACTCACAACATGGTCATATTTGATCTTTAACCATTTACAAAACAGATAGATGATGATCCAGCTGAAAAACAGTCCGATCATCGGTCCTCCCGTCTTCAGCCGGATGCAGACTGCGACTGATCCGATGATCAGAAGCAGGAGCAGAAGCGACTGAGGCATATTCAGTTTCTTTTCTTCACTCATAACAATTTTCTCTCCCCTGAAACTCATTTTTCAATTTAAAGCATTAAACTTTAAAGTGCTGTATTATTATATCGAATATTCAGGAAAATTGCAAGAGCTCACACAAATTAAAATAGCCGGAACCCACAGAAATACTGGATTCCGGCTGTTTTTAACAGCTTATATGAATGATTCGATATAAGCTGCATTTTCGCTTTATGAATTATTTACCCATCTGAGCAGCAACCTCAGCTGCGAAGTCCTCGTTTTTCTTCTCAAGACCTTCACCAGTCTCGAAACGAACGAAGCTCTTAACTTCGATGTTAGCGCTGTTCTCTTTAGCAACCTGTGCTACATACTGAGCTACGGACTGCTTGCCGTCCTCTGCTTTTACGTAAACCTGGTCTAAGAGACAGATCTCTTTCATCTCTTTGTTGATACGACCCTGGATCATACCCTGGATAACCTTCTCCGGCTTGGAAGCTTCCTTCGGATCATTCTGGATCTGAGCCATAAGGATGGATTTCTCATGCTCGATGTAATCTGCGCTTACTTCGTTGCGGTTTGTGTACTTCGGGTTAAGAGCTGCGACCTGCATACAAACGTTCTTTGCCATCTCTTTTACAGCGTCGTTTACAACATCTGTCTGAACGTCAAGAAGAACACCGATTCTGCCGCCTGCATGAATATAGGAAGAAACGAAACCGTTCTCCTCTGTAACCTGTTTGAAACGACGGATGCTCATGTTCTCACCGATGATGGAGATTTCAGAAGAAAGAGCTTCCTTAACAGTAAGGCTCTCATCTGCTGTCCACTTCTCGTCCATAAATGCGTCCATATCTGTCGCTGTTGTTGTAAGAGCCTGAGCTGCTACCTGAGCAACGTATGCCTGGAACTTAGCGTTCTTAGCAACGAAGTCTGTCTCAGAGTTAACCTCAACGATAACAGCTTTCTTCTCATCTGCTGCCATAGCTGTGTCAACGATACCCTCAGCTGCGATACGTCCAGCTTTCTTCTCAGCGCCTGCAAGTCCTTTTTCTCTTAAGAACTCAACTGCTTTGTCCATGTCGCCGTCTGTAGCAGAAAGGGCTTTCTTACAGTCCATCATTCCAGCGCCTGTCATTTCTCTTAAATCTTTTACCATTTTAGCTGTAACTGCTGCCATGTTTCATTTCCTCCGAATCATATTAAAGAATCAAAACGTGTCTTT
Organism: Pilosibacter fragilis; assembly: GCF_032490495.1. Classification (NCBI taxonomy): domain Bacteria; kingdom Bacillati; phylum Bacillota; class Clostridia; order Eubacteriales; family Clostridiaceae; genus Pilosibacter; species Pilosibacter fragilis. The sequence goes on from NZ_JAVYJB010000006.1 coordinate 32,896, forward strand.
TCGGAAGAAGGTGCTGCCACTGACAGCACCTCCTTGGATTCCTTATAACAACTTAAGCCTCTGCGTTCTCCTCAGCTGCTTCTGCTTCCTCAGCCTCGCCCTGTTTAGCCTCGATGACAGCGTCTGCCATCTTGGAAACGATAAGCTTAACGGCTCTGATAGCGTCGTCGTTACCCGGAATTACATAGTCGAGTTCTTCCGGATCGCAGTTTGTATCAGCGATACCGATCAGAGTGATTCCAAGTGTGTGAGCTTCCTGTACACAGATTCTTTCCTTCTTCGGATCTACGATAAAGATAGCGTCCGGGATCTTCTTCATGTCCTTGATACCGCCAAGGTTCTTCTCAAGCTTCTCCCACTCTTTCTTTAACTCGATAACTTCCTTCTTCGGAAGTACGTCGAATGTTCCGTCCTCAGACATCTTCTCGATTGCTTTTAATCTAGCGATTCTGGACTGGATGGTCTTGAAGTTTGTAAGCATACCGCCAAGCCATCTCTCGTTTACGTAGTACATTCCGCAACGCTCTGCCTCAGTCTTGATAGCGTCCTGAGCCTGCTTCTTTGTACCTACGAAAAGGATTGTGCCGCCCTCAGCTGCGATATCAGCAACTGCCTTGTAAGCCTCATCAACTTTGCCTACAGATTTCTGAAGGTCGATGATGTAGATACCGTTTCTCTCTGTGTAGATGTACGGTGCCATTTTCGGGTTCCATCTTCTTGTCTGGTGACCGAAATGTACGCCGGCTTCCAGAAGCTGTTTCATTGAAATTACGCTCATGTTTTTTTCCTCCATTTGGTTGTTTTCTTCCGCCTGCATCTCACTTCCACGAACACCTGAGCTTCTCAGGCACCACTCGCAGAATCCGCAGACGTGCATAATATCAGCTTTTTCACTATATCATAAGTCATTTTTCACTGCAAGCACTTTTTTCTATTTTTTTTGATTTTTTTCCATTACATTTGATTTCATAAAAAACAAGGTCATTCGGGCATGCGGCGGCAGGGATTCTTCTATATATGATAGACCTTTTAATAGTCTTTTCTCTCCTTAAATCCCTCATGCACCAGATACAGCCTGATCTATCTGATGTCATACAACAATTCATATTAAAAAAAGAGGCGCGGCTTTTCACCCAGCCGCGCCTCTTTTCCACAGGTCTCCCTGTCTTATTTTGTATTTACTGCCTTTAAGGCTTTTAACTCATCGAATACCACATCGTTTAAGACCTTAATATAGGTTCCCTTCATACCGGAAGAACGGGACTCGATAACTCCGGCACTCTCGAATTTGCGGAGCGCGTTTACGATCACGGAGCGGGTGATTCCGACTCTGTCAGCAATCTTGCTGGCTACAAGGATTCCCTCGTTTCCGTCAAGCTCCTCGAAGATATGGGTGATCGCCTCTAACTCGGAGAAGGATAAGGTGCTGATCGCAGATTTTACGATCTGGACCTTTCTTGTCTCCTCGGCGTTCTCCTCATTTACGGAGCGCATCATCTCCAGACCGACAACAGTCGTGCCGTACTCGCAGAGGATAATATCATCGATTTCATACTGTTCATCGGATTTGTACATAAACAAGGTTCCGAGACGTTCGCCTGCGATATCGATCGGAGCGATGATCGCCTGGTACTTCTTTACGTTCTCTTCAGCGAATCCGAGAGTCGCAAGGTTTACATTTTCCTTGGTGGAAAGGACACTTAAGAGGCGTTCGTTAAACATTTTATCGACATAGCCGCCTACCTTGTCCTCAATCAACTCATGGATCTCATCAACACCAGGACAGATGCTGACACCCAGGACTTTTCCTTTCTTGCTGATCACGAGAATGTTCGACAGCAAAATTTCGCTTAAAACTTTACAGATGTCGTTGAATACGACCTTGTGCGAATTGTTGTTGTGGAGCAGTTTGTTTATTTTTCTGGTCTTATCCAATAATTCAACACTCATTTCCGAAAACCTCCTTTACTTTCTGATATCGTACGAATAATATTTGATCGATTAAATTGTAACACGATATTTCCAGAATTTCAAGACTTTTTCGGATAATTAAGATAACTCGAAATAAATTGTCAAGTTCTTATCACATTTTAAAAGTTTGAATCATTGAAATTGTACCATTTGTTTACGGCAAATATCCGGCAGAGCCTCTTCTGGGCGCTCTGCCGGATCTTGATCTCGTTATATTAATCTTCTTTTTCTTCCTTATTTTCCTTCATCGGCATCACAAATCCGCACTGCTCATTGGCGCAGACGAGTTTGTTTCCTTTTTCCACCATGTAGCTGCCGCACTCCGGGCACTTCTCAGTGGATGGTTTCTGCCAGGACATGAAATCACAGTCCGGGTTAGCTTCACAGCCGTAATACTTTCTTCCCTTTTTCGTCTTCTTAATGATAACTTCTTTTCCACACTTCGGGCACGGGATTCCAGTCTTCTCCAAATACGGCTTTGTGTTTCGGCATTCCGGGAATCCGGGACATGCGAGGAATTTTCCATGAGGACCATATTTGATGACCATCCTTCTTCCGCAGAGCTCGCAGATCTCATCGGACTCCTCATCTGCGATATGGACAGTCTCCAAGGTTCTCTGCGCCTCTTCCACCGCTTCCATAAGATCAGGGTAGAAGTTTCTTACGATGGTCTTCCACGGAGTCAGGCCCTCTCCGACACTGTCTAACAGGTACTCCAGGTTCGCGGTGAAGGCAATGTCCACGATGCTCGGAAAGCACTGCTTCATGATCCGGTTAACGACCTCGCCAATCTCGGTCACATAGATGTTCTTATTCTCTTTTACCACATAACGGCGGGCTAAGATCGTTGTGATCGTCGGCGCATAGGTACTCGGGCGGCCAATGCCCTGTTCCTCCATGGCTTTTACCAGGGATGCCTCTGTGTAATGGGCCGGCGGCTGGGTAAAGTGCTGGGCGCTCACGAGATCCGCAAGCTCAAGCTCCTCACCTTTTTCCAGCTTCGAGAGGATCTGGTTTTTCTCCTCTTTCTCATCCGCCTCGATATAGACGGACATGAAGCCGTCGAACTTCAGTCTGGATGCCGTCATCGTAAACTCGTTTCCGCCCGCTCCGATCTTTACGGATGTTGTCTCATAGACAGCCGCGGACATGCGGCTCGCCGTGAAGCGCTTCCAGATCAGCTGGTAGAGGCGGAACTGGTCTCGTGCCAGGGATTCTTTTACCTTTACAGGTGTTAAGGAAAGATTTGTCGGACGGATCGCCTCGTGGGCATCCTGGATCTTTCCGCTGTTCTTCTTTGTATTTTCACCCTGGGACAGGTAATTCTCGCCGTAGTTTTCAGCGATGAAATCACTTGCCATCTTCTCTGCTTCCTCAGCCACACGGGTGGAATCGGTACGCAGGTAGGTGATGAGACCGACGGTGCCATGGCCCTTTACATCAACGCCCTCGTAGAGCTGCTGGGCGAGGCGCATGGTCTTCTGGGTAGAAAAGTTCAACGCCTTGGACGCTTCCTGCTGCAGGGTACTCGTTGTAAACGGAAGCGGCGGTTTCTTCGTGCGCTCCCCGTTTCTGATATCTGTCACGATAAATTTCTGTCCCTTTAAGGACTCAAGTAAAGCGTCAAGCTCCGCCTTGCTCTTGATCTCCGTTTTTCCATCTTTGTCATTATGAAAATGGGCTGCTGCCGGTTTCTTTGAACCCGGAGCTTTTAACATCGCGTCGAGGCTCCAGTATTCCTCCGGGATAAACGCGGAGATCTCCTCTTCCCTGTCGCAGATCATGCGGAGGGCCGCAGACTGGACACGGCCAGCGCTAAGGCCTCTCTTAACCTTCTCCCAGAGGATCGGGCTGATCTTATAGCCAACAATACGGTCCAGGATACGCCTCGTCTGCTGAGCGTCCACCAGGTTCATATCGATATCGCGGGGTGCCTTTAAGGACGCCTTTACCGCATTTTTCGTGATCTCATTGAAGCTGATCCTGTATACTTTTTTATCTTTTACCTCGTCAAGCTTTAACGCTTTCATCAAATGCCAGGAAATCGCTTCTCCCTCACGGTCAGGGTCAGTTGCGAGATAAATTTTATCTGCTTTTTTTACTTCCTTCCGAAGCTTCGCAAGGATATCTCCCTTGCCCCGGATCGTAATATATTTCGGTTCATAATCATTTTCCACATCAATTCCGAGCTGGCTCTTCGGAAGATCTCTCACGTGTCCGTTGGACGCGTCGACCTCATATGTGCTTCCCAGGAATTTTTTAATTGTTTTAACCTTTGCAGGAGACTCTACAATCACAAGACTGTTCGCCATATTCTTCACATCCTTCTGCAATCATTCCGCTTTTTTATAATATTGATTCCCGGTTCCAAAAACAAGTCCCGCAAGCTCCAGCTTTAAAAGGGCTTCCATACATTCTGTCACGGAGAGTCCGCAGAGTGCGGCGATCTCTTCCAGATATCTGGGGCGCGAATCAACCGAAGCATACACCAAATTTTCGTTCTTGGCAAGCCTATTTTGTGAAAATTTATGAATCGTTAATTTTCTTTCGTATTTCATTCCGAGGAATTCCAGCACATCCGAGGGGCTTAAAAGCATGTTCGCACCGCCCTGGATCAGGCGGTTGCAGCCACCGCTTAATGGGTCATTTGCCCGTCCCGGAAGGGCGAAAACTTCTTTTCCCTGCTCCAGGGCAAAGTCCGCCGTGATCAGGGATCCGCTCTTCTCCCTCGCTTCTATTATAATAACCGCATCAGCGAGGGCGCTGATGATCCGGTTGCGCATGGGGAAATTCATGGCGGCGGGGCGGGTTCCCGGGACGAACTCCGAGAGGATGCCGCCGTTTTCCTCCATGGCATGGAAAATTTTGTAATTTTCCCGTGGGTAGCAGACGTTTACCCCGCAGCCCAAGACTGCGTAGGTGGGCTTTCCACGCTCGATGGCGCCTCTGTGGGCATAGCCGTCCACGCCGGCTGCCATGCCGCTGATGATGTTGACTCCGGCGTTGGCGAGTTCCCCGGCGTAGAAGCCTGCCGCTTCCTTCCCGTACTCCGTGCAGGCTCTCGCGCCCACGATGGCCACCGACGGGACCTCGTTTTCCGGGAGACTGCCTTTTACAAAGAGGGCTGCCGGGCGGTCTTTATATGGAAGAAACCGGGTCGGATAGTCCGGGTCGCATTCCGCGATGACGCGGATGTTCTTCTGTGCCAGGCCGGCAAACTCCTTCCGCCATACGGATTCATATTTTCTCGACTCAAGGAATACCTCCGCGCGTCGCTCTGTGAGGACTCCTGATTTCCGCAGTTCCTGGGGGCTTGCTGTCCAGGCAGACAGGCAGGTCCCAAATGTGTCTTTCAGGCCTCTGATTGTTACGCCGCCGAAACCGGGAACGTGGCAGAGGCAGTAGAGAGCTTCGCGGTCGGTGAGTGTATTACTTGTCATAATTTCATATTCTCCTTTTAATTTCCCCAGAATTTATCGCGGCTCTTCACATAAGACACTGCTTCACAGAGATCCGCAAGCCGGATTTTCTCTTCTTCTGCAAGATCTGCCGTTGTCCGTGCTACTTTCAGGATTCGGTCATGCATTCTGGCCGAAAGGGCGAGCTTTTCAAAAATTTCTTCCATAAACTTTTCTTCCTCACGTCCGAGCCCGCAGAATTTCCGTATATGACGTCCTGACATTTCACCGTTACAGCGGACATTTTCACCTGCGAAACGTTCTCTCTGGATCTTCCTTGCCTGTTCCACACGGGCACGGATTTCACGGGATGATTCGTTATTTCCACTGCTTTTGATATCTCCGTAAGTGATCGGTGCTGCCTCCACGCAGATATCGATCCTGTCTAACATTGGTCCCGATACTTTCTGTAAATACCGGGTTATTTGTCCCTCGGTGCAGCGGCAGCGGGAACGGTCGGGGAAATGACCGCAAGGACAGGGGTTCATGGCCGCAACGAGCTGGAAATTCGCAGGATATGTCACGGAAGCTTCCACTCTCGAGACAGTCACCTCCCGTTCCTCCAAAGGCTGACGCAACGTCTCCAGGGCTGCTCTGGAGAATTCCGGAAACTCGTCAAGGAACAAAATCCCGCCGGTGGCAAGAGATATCTCCCCCGGCTTCGGTCTTCTCCCACCTCCGGTCAGTGCCTGAACCGACACGGTGTGATGGGGTGCCCGGAACGGACGTATCCGGATCAAAGGCTCTTTGGCTGTCAGGAGATGGCTCACACTATAGATTTTTGAGATCTCGATGCTCTCTGCGATATCAAGCCCCGGCATGATCGTCGGCATTCTTTTTGCCAGCATGGTCTTTCCAGCTCCCGCAGGACCAACGATCAAAAGATTATGTTTTCCAGCTGCCGCCACCTCGGCTGCTCTTCTGAGCAGCGGCTGACCGGAAAGTTCTGAAAAATCCACCTCGTAACGGTTCATGGAATTCTGCAATTCGTCCATATTTATCGTTGACTCCGCCTGCATAGGAAGCTTTCCCGAAAGCACCTCCAGGAGATGTCTCAGATCCCGGATCCCATAAAGTTCCATTCCCCCTATAACGGATGCTTCATTCACATTCTCCACAGGTAAAAATACACGTTTAAAACCACTTTCCCGTGCCTGGTCTGTAAGTGCCATAACCCCAGGAATTCCCCGAACAGTCCCGTCCAGCCCCAGTTCTCCGAACAAGACAGCGTCTTTGAGATCTTTCGCCCGAAATCCACCGTAGGCGGATAAAATGGCAGCGGCGATCGCGAGGTCGAATCCGGTCCCTTCCTTTCTAAAATCTGCCGGGGACAGGTTGATCGTGATCTTTTTGGGCGGCAGGGAAAGTCCGAGATTTTTGATCGCCGTCCGCACCCTGTCTCCGCCTTCCCGTACCTCGGACGCAAGGTAACCTACGAGGATCAGCCCCGGAAGTCCATCGCTGACGTCCGCCTCCACGGTCACATTCTTTCCCTCCATGCCGCGAAGGTATATGCTGTTGATTTTACTGAACAAAAAGACTCCTTTCCAAACATGTTTAAGATGTTTTTGCTTTGCTGAATTTTTCAGAACTATTTTTGACAGGTGAATTTTTCACCATTGTTGATAATATAGATGTATTTAAGAATATTTAAGAAAAATATTGGTAACTGTCCAGTAAGTCTGCGCACTTGTTGCGCTGACCGTAAGAAAACATAGGCTGGAAGGCAAAAATCCCATCAGCGAAGCTGATCAGGAATGGATTTTTGCGTGTAACTATGAAGGTACTGAATAGTTACAAATATTGAATTTATAGCAGACTGACCCGCAGATCAGCGCAGCCAGTCTGCCGCTTTTATCTCAGTCGAGAAGACTCCCACCTCATTAGGTGGTGAGTAATAGCAAATTTGCCTCAGTGGGAGTTGGGTCTCCGGCTGAGATAAACGCTCCGCGGGGATGCGCAGTGATTCTGTATGGAATATGTCAGCTTTGCTGACCAGAATCACGCGCCAAGTCTCACGGATGTTCGACTTGAATTATTTGTTCTTCTCATGCTCCTCGATCCACTCCAGAATATCCCCGGATACCTGTTCGCGGTTGAGTTCATTTAAAAGTTCATGCCTCGCGCCCTCATAAAAGCCGATGGAAAGGTCCTCCACTCCAGCTTTATCATAGCGGTCATAGACTCTCCTCACACCTTTTGTCTCCTCACCTACCGGATCCTTGCTTCCGGAGAGGATCAGGACCGGGAGGTCGGTGCACATTTTGCCTGCTTTTTCGAGTTTTGCGGTCTTTAAGATCACCTCGAAGAAATCCCGGTACGCGCCCGCGGTGAAGATGAAGTTCGTCAGCGGGTCATCCCCGAAGGCACGGTCTCTCTTCTCATCCCTGGACAGCCAGTCGTAAGGCGTCTTTGTCGGCTTGAATTTCCGGTTATAGTTTCCAAGGGACAGGTTGTAGAGCATTTTGCTCCTGTATCTCGTCCCTTTCCTCTTACAGACAGAGTCCGCCAGCATATATCCGAACCGCACCTCAGCGTCCTTCGGTGCTCCGGTTCCGAGCAGGATCACACCGTCGATTCCGTCCTTGTAGACGGTCAGATATCGTCTCGCGAAGAACGACCCCATACTGTGCCCCAAAAGGAAAATCGGCACACCCGGATATTTTCTCTGTGCATGGACCGTCACACGGCGCATATCACGGATCACGGAGACAGCGCCCGCATGGTCACCGAAATATCCCCTGTCCTCCTCCGCTGCCGCGGTCTTTCCGTGGCCTAAGTGGTCATTCCCGAGAACATAGATCCCGTGTCCCGCAAGGAATTCCGCAAACTCCCGGTATCTTCCCACATGTTCCATCATTCCATGGGCAATCTGGACGACGGCTTTCACCTCGCCGTTTGGAATCCATTCCATACAGTGGAGATTCGCAAGACCGCTGCTGGATGGTATATAAAATTCATGGATCTCCATAATTTCTGCCTCCTGTGCATAAAACATTTTCGATTTTAGCTAACAGGCACTCAAATACCCGTTCCGCCTGTCATCAGTGCTCATCGAAGAGTTTTATAAATATAGTCCTAGTATAACACGCACTCAAAACTTTCCCTAGGAAACATCTGTTAAAATTTCATAAACTTTATCTAAACCGAAATTAAATGTGTCAGGCGCATTCCGCTATCCTGTATGGTCACCCACACCGGGCTGCACTCTGCGCAGGCGCAAAAAAGCCCCGCAGGCGCTCTCACACCAGCGGGGACTTTCTAACTTTCCAATGCTTCCAACCTCAATTACAAGACAGTCGTCATGTCCGATCAGTCTTTCTTCATCAGCTTTACCATAACAGCCTTCTGCGCATGCAGGCGGTTCTCTGCCTCATTGAAGATCTCGTCGGCATGTTCCTCGAAGACTTCCTCGGTGATCTCCTGTCCGCGGTATGCCGGGAGACAGTGCTGGACCATAGCGCCCGCGTTTGCGGCCGCGAGGAGCTGTCTGTTGATCTGGTAGTCCTTGAAGATTTTCTTTCTCTCCTCTTTCTCCGCTTCTTCTCCCATCGAAGTCCATGTATCTGTGATCAGAATATCCGCACCGGACGCCGCCATAAACGGATCTGTCTCCAAGGCAAACTTATCGCCGTAGCCCTTCGTGAATTCAAGGACAGCTCCGTCCGGCTTGTATCCGTCCGGTGTCGCGACCGCCACGTTCATTCCGACCTTTAAGCCACCAACGATCAGGGAGTTTGCCATATTGTTGCCGTCACCGATGAAGCACATTTTGAGTCCGGAGAAGCTTCCGAACTTCTCACGGATCGTCATGAGGTCCGCAAGGACCTGACACGGATGACAGAAATCCGTCAGGCCGTTGATGACCGGGATGGAACCAAATTTTGCGAGGTTCTCCACTTCCTTCTGCTCAAAGGTACGGATCATGATACCGTCAAGGTATCTTGACAACACGCGGGCAGTATCCTGAACCGGCTCTCCACGGCCGATCTGCAGATCTCTGGAGGACAGAAACAATGCATGTCCACCCAGCTGATACATTCCTGTCTCGAAGGAAACCCTCGTTCTTGTGGAGGATTTCTGGAAGATCATTCCCAGTGTCTGCCCTTTTAAAAGCTCATGAGGAATGTTGTGCTTTCTTTCATATTTTAACTGGTCTGCCAGATCCAGAATTCCAATGATCTCCTCTGTACTGAGATCCAGTAATTTTAATAAGTTCTTCATGATTCAAATACCCCTTTCATGGCCTCAAGTGCCTGATCGATCTCTTCATAGGTGATAACAAGCGGCGGCAGCAGACGGATCGCGTCCGTTCCGGCTGTCAGGACGAGAACGCCCTTTTCCATAAGCTTTGCAACATATCCGGTGCGCTTTTCGGGATCCACGATGATACCTAACATGAGTCCCATGCCGCGGACATTCTTCACTGCCGGGGAGTGAAATCCCAGGACTTTTTCTTTGATGTAAGCGCCCTTTTCCTCAACCTCTTTTAAGAATTCCGGCTTCATCACCGTGTCGAGGACCACATTCGCAGATGCCGCGCTCACTGGGTTTCCGCCGAAGGTGGATCCGTGGGTTCCCGGTCCCATAACATCCGCGCAGGACTTCGCAGCCAGCACGCCGCCGATAGGCAGACCGCCGCCGAGACCTTTCGCCATGGTCACGATATCCGGAGCAATTCCGTACTGCTCATAGGCGAAGAGGCTGCCACATCTTCCGATGCCGGTCTGGACCTCATCCACGATGAGCAGGATGTCGTTTTCCTTGCAGAATTTCGCGACGCCCTGGACAAACTCTTTATTTAACGGCAGAACGCCGCCCTCTCCCTGGATCATCTCCATCATGACCGCACAGCAGGTCTTGTCTGCCTTTGCGGTTACATCCGCCAGGTCGTTTGCCTTCGCGTAGGCAAAGCCTTCCGTGAACGGGAAGAAGTACTGGTGGAACTTCTCCTGTCCAGTTGCCTTTAATGTTGTGACCGTTCTTCCGTGGAAGGACTGGATCAGTGTCACAATGGTGTTTCTTCCCTCACCGTATTTATCGAAGGAATACTTTCTCGCGAGCTTGATAGCGCCCTCATTCGCCTCCGCACCGGAGTTTGCAAAGAAGATTTTTCCCATCCCTGTGGCTGTCACGAGCTTCTCTGCGGCGCTCACCATGGGCTCCGTGTAGTAAAGGTTGGAAGCGTGCATGAGCTTTTCCGCCTGTTTTGTCACGGCATTTACGATCGCCGGATTTCCGTGGCCTAAGCTGTTTACTCCGATCCCGGAGGTCAGATCCACGTGCTTTTTTCCGTCCGCATCCCAGAGCGTCGCGCCTTTTCCGTGGTCAAGGACGATGTCGAACCGTCCGTATGTATGCATGATATATTCTGAATCTTTTTTCTTGATCTCTTCCGCTGTCATATCGTTCCTCCTGTGGCAACTGATTCGGCAGATCCACGCTTTTTCCTGCGTTCTCTCTGCAAAAAACGTGTACTCTGGCACATTCCGCGCCGGATACGTTTTCTTACAGGAACCTGCATCTTCACATGGATCTGCGTCTGCCTTTTATGAAAACATGGTTCCTACACCTTCATTTGTAAGCAGCTCGATTAAGATCGAGTGCGGCACACGGCCATCCTGAATGTTCGCGCGCTCCACGCCCTGACGGACACACTCCACGCAGCAGTTGACCTTCGGGATCATGCCGCCCTTGATGATGCCCTCCCTGACGAGAGACGGAACTTCCGAAACCTTCAGACGTTTGATCAGTGTGGATTCATCGGACGGATCTCTCAAAAGTCCTCTTACATCCGTGAGCATGATCAGCTTTTTCGCCTTTAACGCGATGGCAAGCTTCTCAGCCGCTGTATCCGCGTTGATGTTGTAGTTGCAGGTATCGTCAATTCCTGCGGCAACACAGGTAACTACCGGGATATAGCCTTTTTCCAGCATATCAAGGACGATCTGCGGATTTGTCTTAACGATGTCACCCACATAGCCGTATTCCGTTCCGTCCGGATCGTTCAATTTGACCGCCTCAAACAGGCCGCCGTCCATTCCGCTTATTCCCACGCCTTTTCCTCCGGCATTTTTTAAGAGTGTTACCAGATTCTTATTGAGCTTTCCGCAGAGGACCATCTGGACCGCTTCCATCGTCTCTTTGTCTGTATAGCGCAGACCCTTGATGAATTTGGACTCTTTTCCGGTCTTCTTTAAAAGTTCCCCGATCTCCGGACCGCCGCCGTGGACGAGAACGACTTTCACACCCACGAGATTTAAGAGGACGATGTCACGGATGACCGCCTGCTTTAAATCCTCGTTGATCATGGCGTTTCCGCCGTACTTTACGACTACGATCTTTCCATTGTATTCCTGAAGATACGGGAGCGCCTCCACAAGGACGCCCGCTCTTGTCTCCGCTTTCAGATTTTCCATAAATTTTCTCCTTTTTTTCAGATTGCATCAAATAGAATCACGCGCCAAGTCTCACGGACGTTCGACTTGAATTATAAATTCAGTCCCGCTGTCTCCTCAAGTCCCAGCATCAGGTTCATGTTCTCCACCGCCGCGCCGGAAGCGCCTTTTCCGAGATTGTCAAACAGCGCCGTGATGATCGTCTGACCTTCATGTCCATTGACGACCAGTTCCATGCTGTCCTTTCCCGCCATGGTTCCGGCGGCGATCATCGGATCCTCATATCCGAACGGATGGACTTTTACGACCTTCTTTCCGTCGTAGTGGGCAGCCAGCGCCTCGTGGATATCTTTCGCTGTGGGATTTCCCTTTAACATGGAGTTCTGCAGCATGACGGTGACTGCCATTCCTTTATAATAGTCATCCACGATCGGGCAGAACACCGGAGGAACATCAAGTCCACAGATCTTCTGCATCTCCGGGAGGTGTTTGTGTTTCAGGTTCAGACCGTAGATTCTCGGCGTGTTGTAGAGTTCCGGCTTCTCCGGGGACTCGTACTCCGCGATCATCTTCTTTCCGCCTCCAGAGTATCCGGTGAGGGAAAATACAGTGAGGGGCGTCTCCTTCGGGATCATTCCAGACGCCACGAGCGGATAGACCGGGATCACGAATCCTGACGCATGGCAGCCCGGATTTGCTGTGAATTTTGCATGAACGACTGCATCTTTATGCATATCGGAAAGCTCCGGAATCCCGTATGCCCAGCCAGGCGCGGTGCGGTGTGCCGTGGAAGCGTCGATGATCCTCGCGGAATCCTTCTCCACAAAACTCACCGCCTCCTTCGCCGCCGCATCCGGCAGGCAGAGGAAGGTGATATCCGCCGCGTTGATGAGTTTCTTTCTCTCATCCGGGTCTTTCCTCTTTGTTTCATCAATTAACAGGAGTTCAATGTCGTCTCTTGATGCAAGTCTGTCGTAGATCTGGAGTCCTGTGGTTCCTTCTTTTCCGTCAATGTATACCTTTGGCTTCATAATTGTTCTCCTCTCGCTCATAGATTGTTCTGGATTCCAGGTTCGTCTCCCACCCGCCGTGAATTTGTGGGGTGCGTTACTGTTTACGCAAGGCGTGGACAGTAACCGGGGTGCGGATGGAAATCGTGAATATTTTTTGAATAATTTTGCATAATTATAACTCTATATGTATAATTATGCAAGTATTTTTTTATAAATTTCAAAAAGCACTTACCACCATCTGAGGCAAGTGCTTTTATATCATTGCAATCTTTTATTTTGGTCCTGCGAAATGTATCACAGGGTCTTTCCGGAAAGCTCATAAAATGCCTCCCGCATATGCCCCACCGCTCGTTTTTCGATTCTCGACACATAGGACCGGGAGATTCCGAGCTTTTCCGCGATCTCCCGCTGCGTGTGTTCCTTTGTCCCAAACAATCCATATCTCATGCGGATCACGGTCTGCTCCATCTCCGTGAGATTCTCCTTGTACGCCTCGTAGAGGATCTTCACGTCCTGCTTGATGATCACAGTCTCAAGGACTTCCCTGTCCCCCGCCTCAAGGATATCCAAGAGGCTCACGGTCTCCCCATCCTTATCCGCGCCGATGGGATCGTAGATGGAGACTTCCCTGGAAAACTTTTTTCCGGACCGGAACATCATTAAGATTTCATTCTCCACACACTTCGCCGCATATGTGGCAAGCCGCGATCCTTTCTCCACATTGAAGGTATTTACTGCCTTTATAAGTCCTATGGTCCCCACTGACAGGAGATCATCCATATCGTATCCGGTCTGCTGGTACTTCTTTATGACATGGGCAACAAGACGGAGATTCCGGTTGATCAGCACTTCTCTCGCTTCCAGGTCGCCCTCTTTGTAACGCTTCAGGTACTCCCGCTCTTCCTGTATGCTCAGTGGTTTCGGAAATGTCTTCAAAGAAAGCCGCCTTAAGCTTCATTACCTTATTTTATGCGGGCGGATCTGTTCAGGTGCTTTTACAATTTCGATTGTTTTTCCGTTACATCAGGATCTGGATCTGCGGTCTTTTTTGCCTGTATCTCATCGTATCCGCACCGGGCACTCATCTTTTTGTTAATATTTCGTTTTGTTACTCCTGTTTTTTGCAAAAAACTTGCATATTTATGTCGACAGGAGTATAATAAATTGATTTTATAAAATTTTTATAATTTTTAATATTTGTATAATAATTAGATTGGAAAATGGAATGCAGTACACGAGAGAATCCGCAATAGAGCGGCTGTTAAAGAATTACGAACCTTATTACGATATTCACATGATGATCAATGGCGACCAATCCCCGATCACAGCCCGCTGTGATTTTTTTGAGCATTCCGGACAGTATGTCATCTCAAAAAAGGCGGAATTGTGGTCCGCGGACAATGAGGAATTCCTGTATCTCGTGAATGTTCCGCACCTGACGCTGGATCTTTTTGAAAGCTTAAAGAATGAGATCCACGAGGATGGCATGGGCCGGATCCATGTTGGACCAGGCCATATGGCTTCCTATATTACGGCAGTCTTTATCTGCGATACCTGTGATGAAGACGCAAGGAAAGCTTTAAAAAAATGCCGTATTTACAAAAGTTTTCATTTTTCCCTGCATGGCTGGATGAATTTTCATGCGGCGTTGGTGGAGGTGGCTGACGGGAAGGTCACTTCAAACGCAAGCGGTCACCATGTTGCGAAAATTTTGAAAAAAGTATTATATGATACCAGGGGGAAAAGGTCATAAATCCGATGCAGGCTTGCCTGCAAGAGGTTTTTTGACCTTGGACCCCGCCAAAAACATGAATAAGCAGCCATTTTTCGCAGAAAAATGAGCGGATTATGAATGTTTTTGAGTATTGTGAGAGCACAAAGTGCGGAACAATACGGTATCAAAGGGGTCAAAAACTTTTGACCCCAACATTATTATATTTTAAAAGAAAGGGAGATAGTAACAATGAATTCATTAGTACTTCTCATCGTCTGCGTTGCCATTCTTGGCATCGGCTATGTCTGCTACGGCGGCTGGCTGTGCAAGCAGTGGGGCGTAGGCGAAAGCAAAACAGAGACACCGGCCCACACAATGGCAGACGGTGTCGACTATGTACCGGCAAAAGCTCCGGTTCTGATGGGACACCACTTTTCCTCCATCGCAGGCGCAGGCCCGATCACAGGACCGATCGGCGCAGCCATGTTCGGCTGGCTCCCGGTTACCTTATGGATCCTCGTCGGCGGCATCTTCTTCGGCGGTGTCCATGACTTCGGCGCACTGTTCGCATCTGTCCGCAGCAAAGGACAGTCCATCGGAGAGATCATCTCTGCGAACATGAGCAAACGTGCAAAGCAGCTCTTCATCATCTTCTCTTACCTGACGCTGATCTTAGTCGTAGCGGCATTCGCTTCTATCGTTGCTTCCACATTCGGCGCAGTTTACGATGAGAGCGGCGCTCTTGATATGGCGAAATCCGCGACACCGGCAACTGTAGCAATGATCTCTATCCTGTTCATCCTGATCGCGATCGTATTCGGTTTCTGTGTATACCGCCGCAACATGCCGATGAGTATCGCTTCCGTATTCGGCGTTCTTGCGATCGTCCTGATCATGGCGATCGGAATGAACTTCCATCCGATCTACCTTTCCACAAAGGCATGGATGTGGATCGTTGGTCTCTACATCGCCATCGCTTCCGTAACACCGGTATGGATCCTTCTCCAGCCGCGCGACTACTTAAGCTCCTTCCTTCTTTACGCGATGTTGGCAGTCGCAGCATTTGGTGTCATCGTCGCTCATCCGACCTTCGATTCCACCTTCCCGGCTGTGACAAGTTTTGCAGTTGACAACGGAAACGGCGTTCAGTACATGTTCCCGGTACTGTTTACAACAGTTGCCTGCGGTGCGATCTCCGGTTTCCACTCCCTGGTATCTTCCGGTACCACATCCAAACAGCTCGATAAAGAGACTGATGCGAAGCCGATCGCTTACGGCGGAATGCTCTTAGAGTGTGTTCTCGCAGTTTTAACGCTCTGTGCCATCGGCTATGCCTACAAGTGGAATGCGGTTCATCCGGATCAGGCATTAAAGGGCGCGACAGCGATTTTCGGCGGCGGTATCGCTCACATGATCGACGATATCATCCCGGGAAGCTACAGCATCTTAAACTCTTTACTGGTACTTACATATTCCGCGTTCTGTCTTACTTCTCTTGATACCGCAACACGTCTTGCGCGTTTCATGTTCCAGGAATTCTGGCTTGAGCCGGGTGAAACTGCTGCCGACATCAAAGAGGGCTGGAAAAAGGTTATGGTAAATCCGTACTTCGCTACGATCCTCACAGTTGTCCTTGGCATCCTTCTCGGCATGAACGGATACGGAAAGATCTGGGGATTGTTCGGAGCTGCCAACCAGCTTCTCGCGGGTATCGGCCTCTTAGCCGTTGCCACATGGCTCGGAAACATGGGCAAAAACAACAAGATGTTCCTGATCCCGATGGCATTCATGATCATCGTTACGATCACCTCCCTTGCACTCACAGTTAAGAACCAGATCGGCATGATCGCCGCAGGCGGCGCTGACTGGGGTCCGTGGGCACAGACGATCCTCGGAATCCTTCTGATCTTCCTTGCGATCATCCTTGTTATTGAAGGTGTACAGACACTGTCCAGACAGAAGGCGGCCAAGGCTTAAGTGCCGGGTAAATGATCAGATATTTTAAGAATTGAAAAAGACACGTCATACAGGTTTTAAGTGAAATCTGTATGGCGTGTCTTTTGTTTTACCGGATCTTTTAATCCCGATTTTTCTGTTGTCTGTCAACCGTCCGCCTTTCCATGCGCGGCTTAACTTTGGAGTTTTTCTGCTGCTCCCCAACCTGCCTGCGGACTGGATGAAATGTCAGATTTTTAAGGTGTCAGCGCACCCAGGACTCATTTACCTTATTCATTTCTGATCGCCGCCAACGGACTTAATTTCATCGCCCGCAGTGCCGGGAAAAGTCCGGCCAGCATACCGATCAGGACCGCAAAGACCACAGCGGATCCAGATAGCCACAACGGGATCCTTGAGATTGCTCCAGAACCACCCGTCATACTGGAGAAGCTGGCTCCCAGAAACTTATTGATCGCAGCGGAGACGCTGTAGCTTAAGCCAAGTCCCAGAACGCCTCCCATAAATCCGATAAATCCTGCCTCCATCAAAAACATCGTCCGGATATCTCCAAGCGCACATCCCAAAACCTTCAGCACACCGATCTCCTTCGTTCTCTCGTAGATGGACATCATCATCGTGTTCGCGATTCCGATCGCTGCCACAAACAGCGATACAGCACCAATGCCTCCGAGGACCGCCTGGATCATATCCGTCTGCTGCTGGGCCTGTTCGAGCCACTGCATGCTGCTGTAGGCCTCGTAGCCCATATCTGTGATCGCTTTCTGGACCTCCGTCACATGTTCCATATCGTCCACATTCACGTAAACCATATTGTAGACAAAATAATTGTAGGGTTTTCCCTTTTTGTTTGTCGGCTGTCCGGGGATCGGATTCTTCCGGTAGATCTTTTTCAGCTGGGTCTTTAACAGGTCGATATCTGTGTAGATCTGGTATCCATACTCAGAAAGTCCGTTCTCGCCCCCATCAACCAGAGCACAGGCCGGGAAAATATACTTTTTCTGGCTGCTTTCATCCCCGTTTCCCATATTCTGGAACATGGTAAAAAACGGCTTGTGTATAAGATCCACTTTGGAAAGATCCTCGCCGTCCCAGCTTCCCTTTCCGGTCTTGCTGTTATAAAAGTTGTCGGAAACCATATTTCCGACGATAAACTCCAGCGTCGCCGCATTCTTGTCCGGAAGTTTTCCCTCCGCCAGCGGAATCTGTTCCAGCTCCTCTCTGGGCATTCCCACAATGTTCGAATATCCCTGATAAACTCCCTGCTTCAGATTCACATCTGTCTCCAGAATCGGGGACACACTCTTCACATGTGGGATCTTCGCAAGCTTCGTCACCGTGGCATCCACGAGGTAATCGTCCTCGGACTGGTTCCCGTATCCGGAACTGATCTGGATCCTTGTGAGACTTCCGAAGGAAGCGTAGGATTCCACGGTATTTTCCTTCAGTCCGATTCCGAGAGAGACCATGACTACGATGGAGGCCGTGCCGATGACAACACCCAGAACGGTAAGTCCCGTCCTGAGTTTCCGTCTGCGCAGGTTATTGATGCTCATGATGAGCAGATCAAAGAATCTCATCGTCCATTCCCGCTTTCTTCTTTTTGCGTCTGATGACCACAAGGATCACAGCTGCAAGGACCACTCCCACGATTCCCACCGGAATTGCGAGATGTTTCAGTTTATCCGTCGTGGACGGTTCCGGCTGTACATCGTCACTGTTCCAGGTATCGTCAACATTGCTTTCATCCATGCTCTGATCCTCATTTACCATAAGCTGGATCTCCTTCTCGACCGTGGAGACTTTTCCGTTCTCATCCTCATATGTAATGGAGAGTTTTACCTTTCCATCATCCGTGGTCGGGGCAATTCCGTTGATCATCGTATCCACGTTTCCGCTTTTTCCAGGTTCGATATTTCCGACATAAGCCTCATTCTTCTGGATAGAGTCTGCCTCAAAAACCGCGTTCACGTTATAGAGCATGACTTTTCCGGTGTTGTTGATGGAGAACATCACGTTTGACTCTTCGCCGACGGAAATAGCATCCGGCATGACCTCGATGGTGCCAGTATTTAACCGTGCCTCCTGCTTTAATCCAACCGCGATCTTTACAGCTTCCTTCGCATTCTTAAATTCCGGGCTGTCATACTGCTCATTGATCGTGATCGTATAGGAACGCTGTTCCGCTGTGGGACTTGAGGAAAATTTTATCGTCAGCGTGTCAGATGCTCCCGGTGCCAGAGAATTAACAACCACGGAGTTTGAACCGTTCACCGTCGTAAATACCGGACTGTCGCTCACTGTTTCCGACTCGAAGGTAAACAGGATATTGCTTGCAGCAATACTGTTGGAAGCGTTTTTCATGCGCACCTTCAGCGTAAAATCCTGTCCGGCATAGATCTCCGCAGGATCCGTCTCAAAGCTGTCGACGATGATACGCGCCTTTGTTCTTTCGTTCTCGCCTGCTTCAGAATCCAGAGAATCATCCTCGTCTTTTCCATAGACCCGCACATAAAAGGTATCCTCAATGGGAGCAGCAAAGTTTCCATTCTCATTTTCCCGGTAACGGATCTTAAACTTGATCGGATAATAGCCAGATTTCGCCTTTTCCCGCACCGCCATGCTGAATGGAACCGCCACCGTCTGATCCGGATTCATATTTCCCATCTGCCGGTCATAATTTCCGTCATTGATCTCGAACGGAAACTTCGCGATATCCTCAGAGAGCTCCATATCGACACGTACATCGTAGGCGGTCTTATAACCGGTATTTCTCACATTTACATCGAAATTCATGACCTCGGAATAGTTCGCGGACGGGGTGGGCTGATTCTCGCCGAGGGCGAATGCTACCGGCTCGGAGTTGTCCTCATTTGTCTCACTGGTTCCTGTTGTCTTCTTTGTCTCGATCCACGCCATGATCGTCTTTGCGTACTCGGATGACATTCCGTCCTCGCCCTGAGCGCGCTTCGAGATATAGATCAGGATCGGATAGTATCCCTCTTCCAGACCTTTTTTTACATTGACATTCAGGTTGACGGTCTTTTTTGCTTTTTTATTTACATGACCAACCTTGTAATGGCGGTTTAAGGAATCCGTCACCTCAAAGGGATAGATCGTCTTCATGGACTGGACGATGCTGCTCTCTTCGCTGTCACGGTCCTCCGTCTTTGTGATCTCATCAGAATAATGGTTCCGGAAATCATCCTCGGAGGCGATCCAGATCTCCGTCTCGATCCAGTCTTTGTCCTCCATGTTCATGAGTGTCACGGAAACGGTTCCGTTTTTTCCGATATATAAAGTCGGCGTTTTTCCGATCACAAGGCGGACGGTATCATTGTCATCGTCCATCCGATATACCTGTGGGATCGTCTCCGCCGCTTCTGTTGTCTCCTTCGCCGCGAATGCAGTTGCCGGGACTGCGCCCATCAGCATACACGCGGCAAGGAATGTTGCCATCCAGCGTAATCCTTTTATTTTCATACTGTTCCTCTCCTCCTGGCTGTTCTATTTTAGTTATTTGTGCCAGCTTTCCATATTTTTGCGTTTATTCCAAAATTTTATTGATTGTTATTCTGACTTTCTCTCTATCCGGTGTTCTTCTGCTTCCACAACTGTCTCTATTTGCTCTTCTTCTGCCGGATTCTTAGATTTCCCCTCCGCCTGCGCCTCTGCCGCCGCCTGCATGGACTCTTCTAACTGCACCAGGTCCACCTCGTGGTGATTCTCCTCGATGCTCACGATCTTTCCGTCGATAATCTTAAAGATCCGGTCCGCGTAGGTCGCCAGATTGTTGTCGTGGGTAACCATCACAAGCGTCTGCTTCTGTTCCCTTACGACCTTCTGCATGAGTTTTAAGACTTCCATCGTTGTCTTCGAATCCAGGTTTCCTGTCGGCTCATCCGCAAAGATGATCTGCGGGTTCATCGCCAAAGCCCTTGCGATCCCGACTCGCTGCTGCTGTCCACCGGACATCTGGTTCGGCATATGGGTCATAAATTTCTCAAGTCCCACAAGCTTTAAATACTGTTTCGCCCGCTTGATCCTCGCTGCCCTCGGCATTCCCCGAAACGATAACGGCAAAGCCACATTTTCCACCGCATCCATCGTCCCGATCAGGTTGTAGGACTGGAAGATAAACCCGACCCGCTCTCTTCGGAAGGTCACAAGCTGTTTTTCATTCAACTTTTCTATATGTTTTCCGGCGATCACGATCTCTCCTTTTGTCGGGTGTTCCAGACCTGCCAACATATTTAAAAGCGTCGATTTACCGGAACCGGACGGTCCGGTAATCGCGCAGAACTCGCCCCGGTGGATCTCAAAACTCACACCATTTAACGCGTAAACCTTCTCCTCGCCCATGCGGTAAACCTTATACAGATCTTTTACCTGTATTACCGCATCTTCCTTCTGCTGCATCCGTCCGCCCCCTTCTTCTTAAATTTTTACAGCGTTTTTTCGCCGATTCTTTTTATATTTCAAGTATATCGTTCCCATCGTGTTCTGACTATATAAAATTACTTAATTATTCTTACAATTTCTTACGTTCTTCCGGATCCGCAGAACCCACGGTCAATTCTCTCCGCAGTCATAGAAAAAAGGGAATCTCTCCGGTTTTACTGAAACCGTAGAAATTCCCTTTGCGCCTGTCCTATTCCATTTTTTCTGAATCTGTTTCTTTTACATCTGCCTCTTCTATGTCTGCTTTTTCTTCGTTGTTCGTTTCCGGCTGCAGGTTTTCAACCGTTCTGTCCATATTCCACTGCTCTCCCTGCTTATTTTCCTCCTCACCGGAAAGTCTCCTCTTAAATTCTTTCAGGTACTCTTCCAACGACACATACTGTCCATTATTTACCCGATATGACGGATTCCACATCCGCACGACCCGGACCTCTGCCTCGTCCTTCTTTGTTTCCTTCACCGGTCGGTAGTCCCTGTCCGCAAAGAATACATCTCCCCGGACCAGATCCTTCCATTTCATATAGATCTCACGGTTCTTTTTCTGCTTTTTATTCTGGAAAACTTCCATAACGATCAGGCGGAAGAGATCCTCGCCGCAGCAGACCACGGTCTTTGGATTTAAGAGACGGATCTGCTTCTTGATAAACTCGATATAATACTGGCCGTAGTCCATGCTGATTTCGTCGGCCGCGCCTTTTCCACCGCGCTTATTGATATAGAGGACTGCTGCCTTTTCCCTTAGTTTTTTCCCCGGAAGCCTGCACTCCTCGCCTGGATTTTTTTCCTCCCACAGGATCTTCTGCATGCTTGTGAGATAATCCAGATATTCCACCCGGCCGGAGGGACTTTTTCCGGATAGGAAATCCGCGCGGATGTCCGATGCCACCGGCATCGTCTCACCCTTCTGGATCATCTTTCTCATATTTGTCTCTTTTAATATGTAAAGCGTCCCGTCATAATGTTCCGGATCCGCGATTCCGTCGATATGAAAATTTCTCTGATCCAGCTCCGGATAGCAGGTGTTCCCAAATGGATCTTCCTCCATCTGCTGCATCAGCTCCCACAACACATAAAGTTCCTCTATAGAGCGGCATTTCGCGACCTGCCCTTCCAGAACGATCTGTTCCATCGTCTTTCTCATAGTTCCTCCACCGCGCGTTTCCCGCAGTTTTTCATTTGCATTTCTGACTTTCTCCAATGTCCTTTTTCCACGGGATTTCACGAATTTCATCTGGCAGTTCTTCCTGCCCTGCAGAATTTGTCCACTTATTTTTCTTTTGTTTCTCTGCGTTCACTATTTCATATTTTAACACAATTTTCTTTAAAAAAATAGTGGAAATTCTGTTTCAGATTCGCTATAATAGTGAAAATGCCTAAGCGCTGTCACATACGATGCGGACCGCCGTGAGGCCTGAAAGGAGATTATAAACATCATGAGACACATGTTAAATCCTCTTGACTTTTCTCTTGAGGAGACGGAAAGTCTTTTAGAACTTGCCGCCGACATTGAGAAAGACCGTTTCCGATACGCACATGTATGCGACGGAAAGAAATTAGCTACTCTCTTCTATGAGCCCAGCACAAGAACCCGTTTAAGCTTTGAAGCTGCCATGTTAAATCTTGGAGGTTCCGTTCTCGGATTTTCCTCCGCTGATTCCAGTTCCGCTTCCAAGGGCGAAAGTGTTTCCGATACAATCCGTGTTATTTCCTGCTACGCAGATATCTGCGCGATGAGACATCCAAAGGAAGGCGCCGCTTATGTAGCCGCCACCAAATCTTCGATTCCTGTTATTAACGCCGGAGACGGCGGTCACCAGCATCCCACACAGACTTTAACCGATTTATATACGATCCGTTCTTTAAAGGGCAGACTCTCCAATATGACGGTCGGACTCTGCGGAGATCTGAAATTTGGCCGTACCGTTCACTCCCTGATCAACGCGCTGTCCCGCTACGAGGGAATCCGTTTTATCCTGATCTCCCCGCCGGAATTAAAGGTACCGGATTATATCAAGGAGAGTGTCCTTGATGCCAAAAATATCGAGTACCGTGAGACGACCAGTCTTGATGACGCGATGGAAGAACTGGATATCCTCTACATGACAAGAGTCCAGAAGGAGCGTTTCTTCAACGAGGAAGACTACATCCGCATGAAGGACTGTTACATTCTTGATAAGGATAAGATGAAACTTGCGAAACCGGATATGTATGTGCTTCACCCGCTCCCGCGTGTCAACGAGATCTCTGTTGAGGTGGACGATGACCCGCGTGCCGCTTACTTCAGACAGGCCCAGAACGGCGTATATGTCCGTATGGCACTCATTATGACATTACTGGAGGTAGAAAAGCCATGTTAAATATCAGCGGAATTCAGGAAGGCGTTGTCCTTGACCATATCCAGGCGGGCAAGAGCATGGATATCTATCGCTATCTGCGCCTCGGCGAGTTAGACTGCACAGTCGCGATCATCAAGAACGCAAAGAGCAACAAGATGGGAAGAAAAGATATCATCAAGATCGAGGGACCGTTAGACTCCATCGACCTCGATATCCTCGGCTATATTGACCACAACATCACCGTCAACATCATCCGCGACGACAAGATCGCCGAGAAGCGCACCCTGCATCTCCCGAAGATCTTAAAGAACGTGATCCACTGCAAGAACCCGCGCTGCATCACCTCCATCGAGCAGGAGCTGCCGCATATTTTCTATCTCGATGATAAGGATCATGAGGTATATCGCTGCAGATATTGTGATGAGAAGCACAGTTGATTCCGCTTCCGCAGGTTGCGAAGTGCTGTAAAACGCAGCAAAGAGAACCATCCCCGGCGATCCGCCGGGTTTTGGTTCTCTTTTTTCTATCTTTCTTTTATTATAATCTCGCGATCACAGCATCCACATACTCTTCCGTAGATGCCTCACCATGGAGATCTCTTGTCAGGTGCTTTCCTTCCGCAAGGACCTCATCCACTGCTTTTCGGATGCGGGATGCTGTCTCATTTTCACCGAGATACTCAAGCATCATGCATGCGGACCACAGGAACGCCGTCGGATTTGCAAGGTGCTTTCCGGCAATATCCGGAGCGCTTCCGTGAACGGCTTCGAACATTGCGTAGTCGGCACCAATGTTGCTGGACGGTACAAGACCAAGGCCGCCGATCAGACCGCTGCAAAGGTCGGAGAGAATGTCGCCGTAGAGGTTCTGCATTACCATCACATCAAACTGGTTCGGGTTCATGACGAGCTGCATGCAGGTGTTGTCGATGATCTTGTCATCAGCCTCGATTTCCGGGTAATCCTTTGCGACTTCACGGAAGATCGCGAGGAACATGCCGTCAGACATCTTGAGGATGTTTGCCTTGTGAACGCAGGTAACTTTCTTTCTGCCGTTCTTCTTCGCGTACTCGAAGGCGTCGCGGATGATGCGCTCAGATGCTTTCTTGGTGACGATCTTGATCGCGTGAACCGTGTTCTCATCAATCTGTTCTTCTTTTCCGACATACAGACCTTCGGTGTTCTCACGGAAGATCACGATATCCACGTTCTTAAACGGAGTTTTTACCGCGTCATTGGACTTTACCGGGCGGATATTCGCGTAGAGGTCATACTTGCCTCTAAGGGTAACGTTTAAGGAACGGAATCCCTTTCCAACCGGGGTCGTGATCGGGGACTTTAAGAGAACTTTTGTGCGCTCGAAGGAAGCATACGCCTCGTCCGGAATCAGGGCACCGTTTCTCTTCCACTCATCCTCGCCGACATTGTAGATCTCATACTCAAGCGGCGCTTTTGCTGCCTCTAAGATCTTTAAGACATTGTCCACTAACTCCGGACCAATTCCATCGCCGCGAAATACTGTTACTGTGTGTTTCATGTTAAAACTCCTCCTGATTTTTAAATTCCCAGCAGATCTGCCGGTATCGTATGTGTCATATGGTATACCTGCTCTTCGGGGATCCCATGATCCAGCAGGTACTGCATATATTCTGCCATTTCAATTTCCCAGTGCGGGTTTTCTGTCTGGCCGCCGTCTGTGTCAACCATGACATTTTTGTATCCGGCTTCTTTGATGATCTCAAGGTTATCCGGCAGATTGCTCTTATACGTTCCGCCGCCCATGTTCTGGGCATAACAGCGCTCCAGGATCACATCGTAGTCCTTTACCATGCGGATCTGATCCTCCATGGTCATTCCCACGACCCACCATTCCGGATGGGTGATTACGATCTTCTTCACCCCAAGGTTTCTGGCCGCCTCCACCACCGTGAAGGATTCCTCCGGTGAGATGTGCGCCGTGCCGAGAACCGCGTCATAGTCACGGACAAGCTCCAGAATCGTTTTCAGCTCCGGAACGATCATCCCGTCTTTTACGACCTCCACGCACTGGCTCGTGTCCTGCTTCATCTTCTCCAGATGGTTCTTTGCCGACTGGGTCGGAAGCCAGACGACCTTTGCGCCCATGCGGAGTGCCACGTCAACGGCCTTCGGATTTATTCCGCCGACCGCCCGGTTCAGCGTGATCCCGCCGAACATCGTGAAGTCGTTCGTCTTTCCATGTACGATCTCGTTGTGGCGGTTACAGAGATATGCCCGGTCCACCGTCGATCCCTGATGAGTCTTGATCACGATGGCCCGCGCACCCACACGGATCGCAGCTTCCATCAATTCGAAATCATCATAGGCACGAAGGCGCAGATCCGGATTTGTATGAACATGCATGTCAATAACACCCTTCATAAGATCCATTTTCATCAGCTGTTGTTCCCCTCTGATCATTTTTGCTGTTGCTTTCTTACGGGATTCATTTTATACTAAATTTGTTATTAAAAAAAGTACTAAAATCATATACCCGGTATCGATATTTCCGATGGCTGTTTTGAACGTGATCCGGTACCCTACAGGCCGCAAAATGGAGATACCGCCTGTTATTCCGATAATCTTCTTACCTGCCAAACGGCTGAAAGGAAAATGTATCCTATGGACCTGAAGGAATTAAACTATGTTGTGACCGTCGCCAACGAGGGAAGTATCTCCCGCGCCGCGGAGAAACTTTTTATGAGCCAGTCCAGCTTAAGCCAGGCGATCCGTGTCCTGGAGCAGGATCTCGGGACCTCTGTCTTCGTCCGCACTACCCGCGGAGTCCGGCCAACTGCCGCCGGGGATGCTTTTATTTCCCACGCAAAGCAGATCCTGCAGCAGTACCGCACTGCATGCAGTGAAGCCGCAGACATCGAAAATCTCAACGGCGGTACCATGATCTTCGGGATCAGCACCTACCGCGGCACGTATCTTCTGCCGCCGGTCTTAAAGCGGTTCCGCACCCTCTATCCGAAGGTCCATGTTGAGATCTGTGAGATGGACAGCATTGACCTCGAAGATCAGCTCTTAGAAGGTCTTCTGGACCTCGCCCTGATCGCCGCCCCGCCGGTCCGGATCAGACACAGCGTTTCGCCATTCATGCGCGATGAGATCATGATCGTCACCACCGCGGATCATCCGGTCATGGACTTTGCCAGAACATGTGATTCCGCTCCGGAGCTTTCCTGGATCGATCTCAAAGACACTGCCGCCTTCGAATATATTTTCGGACCGCCAAACACTGTACTCGGCCGTGTTGGCCGTCAGGCGCTGCGGGATGCCGGAATCGAGCCCATTGGGCAGGGCACCGATCTCTCCGCCTCCTTCGCCGCCGCTATGGCAAGAGAAGGCGCCGGTCTCGCCTTCACCTACCGTTCCTGCCGTGTCCCAGGAGATCATTTCCGCTATCTCCGAGTAGGAAAAGAAGGAATCTTCCTTGACCTCGCCCTTGCATGGCCCGCCGGAAAGTACCGCTCCAGAGCAGCGTCAGCACTGGCGGAACTGTTTCAGGAGATGGCACCGGAGCTGCTGCAAAGGTGATGGATGCCGGACTACAAAAATGAGCCCGCAGGTATAGAAAAGCTGTTACCGTGGAGTGTTGTGGTCAAGCTTTTTTGTAACACTTGTGGCTAAAAAAGCTTGACCACAACACTTTATACAATATCGCTTCCAAAAGTCTCGGCTGTGCACTGTCTCTTTCTTTCCATATCCGATTGAATGACCTAGACGCTTTCACATACCCTTTATGTTCCACATTATCTCTTTGCGAACAGCCATTGTTTTCAATGTCTTCTGCCATAGATGGTCATTCCTCCTTTCTCGGTCATACTCAAGACTCCTACTGATTCGGTCCTTCACCTCTCGGCTACTATGACCTCTGCTGACTTCTGTGCGTTCAGCATTGCTTTATGCAATGGTTACCTCTTTCAAGGCGTACCGCACAGACCTCCCTAGGTACCACACGTTTCTTCCTCTCCATCCATCTGCCTCATCTATCATGCATGATTCCGTGTAGTTATTGGGCTTCAACGTGTCTGGCAGTCTTACCCTCATGCATGACCTCATATGAGATTTCTGTTCGTCAGACCAGAGATTTGCCCGTGAGTTAGTATGTTCCTCACATCCAGCTTCCTCCAGATTCCATCTCACGATGGACACCCTTGCCTTCGGCTATATCCTTCCCACTACCGGGCGGATTCGGGACTTTGACCCGTTAGAAACGTGCGCCGCCAGGCGCACCAGAAAAAAAGCTGATAGAAAGATTTTTCTACCAACTTTTTTACGTATTAATACAATCAAACGCTATCTATATTATCCACCGAAATAATGGCTTACTCATTACTGTAATTGCTCTCAAAAAGTCCTTTTATTAAAGGGATCAGAGATTTATTATAATAATATTCATACATATTCGACTTATTAAATACATTTTCATCTTCTGAAATAAGCATAATTCCTTTGTTATTTTCTTCTGAAAATGTTGTATCAAGAATAAATACGTAAGATATAATCTTAAATAAATCTCCTTCATTGCTACTGTTAATTACATTTTTCCACTTTATTGGTTCCTTATAATAAAAGCTTATTAAAATATCTTGATTTGAAAGTTCTTTTTCTGAGAAAGTATTTAATATTTTTATTGGCGCATCCATATCTTTTAAATTGGCATCAGTAAGAGGCTCATTGATATCTTTAATAGTCTTCCACCAATTCCTTTCAATTAAAGCAACCACTTCTGAGAACTCCAACTGCTCCGGTGTTAAATATATTTCCGAAATACCATTATTTACTTTAATGCTTGTTGGTGTCGATAATACTGCTTGTGGAAAATCAATTCTATCATTACTGTGCCCACATGCAGATAACATCAACATCATAATAGATAGGGCAATAAAATACTTTTTCATATACTTACCTCCTAAGAATTCCTTAATATACATCATGTGCAATTTCCAAGATATTGCCAGAAATTGCATCTATATCAACATAATAGTTCAATTCATAAACAACTCCATCGACATTTACTTTGACGGGATAAACCAGTTTCCAAAATATCTTTCCCTTAAAAGTTTTTAAATCCTCCATACTAGTATGATTCACGCAAATTAGAAGCCTATTTCAAACTATCGTTTTATGCTAATTCTGGATAGACTTTCTCTTTCGTGAAATTGGTTTTGGTGCTTTTTTGTTTTTGTTTTCTGCTGAAGCAGCTCATACACTATGAAATCAATCTCTTCTTTAGAAAGGTCATAAAGTCAGAACTTTTATGAGTTTCACTTACTAATGGAATTGCTTCTCCTGAGAGCAAATCAATCGCTGCAAGCAGAGAGAGGGTCTCCAACCTGACATACTCATAATCTCGCTGATAGCCACTGCTTTTATCTGTATTCGGAATCGGTGGACGGTCTTCACCTGTGGTAGCAATTGCCTGAATTCCTGGCTTTTCATCATAAGACAGGGTATGTACGGCATCTTTCTCAAAGGGAATCAGTTTTCCATCCTTGTCAAACTGCATTTCAACCTGCTTGTGGATAACAAGGACATCATGCATTTTTGCATCAAACTCAGGATCCCGTCTTTCGCAGTAATAAGACACCTGAAATGGTTTGATCCTTGCATTGCTCAGAATTTTCCGAAGCGTTGTTTCAGCTACTGTTGCCCTACGAAGATGTCCTTCCGCTTCTGCTATAGAGTTGATGAATTTCCTGAAACTCATGGGATATCAGAATTCAGCAGAATAGCCGTAATCCTTCGGTTTTTGGCAAGCTTTACTGATTACCCAGGTGATATCGTCATCGGTGATTTCCGCTTTTCTTCCACGGCCGTTGTTATCATGTAAAGAAGCTTCAACACTGTTCTCTTTAAATTTATTAAGACAACGTTTTACCACACCGATTCCAATATCCAGTTTGTCAGCAATTGCTTCGTTAGATGCACCCTCAGATTTGAGCAGAAGGATTCTGGCACATTGATAAACGCGAATTTCCAAAGTGCTCTGAGTCAGCAGTTTATTTAAGTAAGATTTATCATCATCTGTTAAAGAAATAGTTTTAATTGTATTAGGCATAATTGACACCTCCGATGGTTCAATTGTACCATAAATAGGAATGTGAATTAAAATAGTTTGTTATTTAAAGTGGATTGTACTAGATAAAGCGTCATCATAATAGTACCCCAAAATTGATTCGATATTCTAAAAAGACCGCTTTTCAAAACCTTATCATTCGATCCTAAAAAGCAGTCTTCATCATTTTCCATATTCAATATTCTGAGCAAGACGATAAGCCGGGTTATGTCGTTGGATGGTCATCTATCTAGACCGTCCGTCACCGGACGGCTCAAGCGGCCTACCCGGAAGCAGACGGGCCGCCTTATGCTTCCTGTTTGGCCTTGCTTCGAGTGAGGTTTGCATGTGCCCTCCCTGTTACCAGTGAGGCGGTAGTCTCTTACACTGCCTTTCCACCCTTACATGTTTCCATGCGGTTTATTTCTGTTGCACTGTCTCTGAAGTCGCCTTCGCCGGACGTTATCCGGCACCCTGCCCTTTGAAGCCCGGACTTTCCTCTCCTGCATCCCTTAGAACTGCAGCAGCGACCATCTGTCTTACTCAGAACTTGTTTATTTTAGCATATATTTATTTTGATGTCCAGACGTGTGTTTATATTTTTTCGTTACGGCTTTTACAGAGTTACTGTACACGGGTAGGAATTTTCTGAACTGAAAATTCCGTACAATACAGTGGCGGTAGTGGATTTTGCCGATTTGGAATGCGAAGCATCGGCAAAATCAGTTACTGTTTGCGCAAGGCGTGAACAGTAACTTTACAGATCATGTCCATATGGATGCACACTCCTATGAAAATGCCGCAGAAAAAAACGGATACAACTACACATTCAGGCAGCTTCCCCCGATAAACTCCCTGAGAATCGAAGTCTTCGGGATCACATCACTGTCGATGGCAAGGAAATAGTCCAGGAATTTGAGAAGCCGTTTCGCCTCATCATACTCTTCCCGGTCTCTCGGGATATTGAAGAGCAGCGGTTCCGCATAGAGCTTCAATACCGCAAGCTCATACACAAGCGCGGAGTTGAACATCACATCGGCGCTCTCCTGGTACGGGAAGATATTCTTATCCTCACCGCGGCGCACCGACGGCCAGCGCTCGATGGTCTCTAACGCGGAGGTTCCTCTTGTTCTCGCGTCCCGCACCATCCGGCGGATCAGTCGTCCGTCAGTTGTCGGGATCCGGTTGTGCTCATCCACATTCAACTGGGTCAGGGCGCTGATGTAGATCTTAAATTTACTGTCCTTCGGAAGTTCTGAGGACATCGCGTCATTCAGGCAGTGGATGCCCTCGATGACGAGAATATCCTTCTTTCCAAGCTTCAGCATTTCGCCTTTGTATTCCCTCTTACCGGTCTTAAAGTTAAACCGTGGAAGTTCGATGGTCTTACCGGAGAGCAGAGCGTTCATATCCTCATTAAACTGCGGAATATCTACGCACCCAAGCGCCTCAAAATCCGGCTGCCCGTTCTCGTCAAGCGGATACTCTTCCCGGTTGCGGAAATAGTTGTCCACGGAGATCGGATGCGGATTGTATCCCAGCGCCGCAAACTGAGTTGAAAGCCTGTGGCTGAAGGTTGTCTTACCGGACGAAGACGGTCCCGCGATCATCACGATCCTGCGGTCCGGATCCTTCACTGCCTTCTCAGCAACCTGACCGATATTTTTCTCCTGCAGCGCCTCCTGCATCAGGATCAGATCCTGCCCTCTGCCGTCCACGATCATCTTATTTAATGCGCCGACATTCGGTACCTCAAGACTGTCACTCCAGCGGTAGGAAGAATGCAGGATTGAGAACAGCTTCTCCCGGATCGCCGGATGCTCCACATGTTTCGGATCCGTTTTCACCGGAAGCAGGAGCAAAAATCCCGCATGACACGGAACAAGGTCAAAATACTTCACATAACTTGTGTCCGGAACCATATATCCATAAAAATAGTCCTCAAACTCTCCGATACTGTAAATATTCACCCGCGATGCACGACGATACTGGAACAGCTGCTCCTTATCATGCATCCCATGCTTTCCAAAGAGCTCCACCGCGTCGTCCGTATTCACACTCCGCTTCTTCACCGGAATCGCCGCGTCCCGAAGCTTCTCCATATGCGCCTTCACTTCAGAAAGCAACTTCTCGTCCACCGTAACATTCCCGACGAGCTCCCCGTAGATCCCGTTTCCCAGAGCAAAGTCGATCTGGATCTTCTTGATCTTCTCTCGCGGAATTACCTCATAAAACGCCTTCAGCATCAGAAAGATCGCACTGCGCTCATACGTCTTATAACCTGCATTTTCCTTCGCTGTGATAAAAGAAATCTCAGAATCTCCCGCCAGAGTCTTTTCAAGCTCCCTGAGCTTTCCATTGACCCGCACAAGCAGGATATCATTCTCATACTGATCCTGAAAATCTCTCGCGATCTCCAGATAGGTTGTTCCCTCCGGATACGTTTTTTCGATTCCATTCACCTTTACAACTGCCATAAAACCACCTCACACAACCTCTCCGCTGATGACATTCACAACATCAGCAACAGCCATTTCACTTCGATCTATAGCACCGGTCAGCCTCCGATCCCGGGCGCCTGTTTTTCGGGGATTGGCTTCCTCTTAGCTCGCAGGTGAATGCGTTGGAGGAAAGGTGACACTTGTCTGAGCAAAGCGAGTTGTGTCACCTTTTCTCCGCCCTTAGCATTCGCATGCAAGCTTAGAGAAACCTCCCCGAAAATCATCTCAGCCCGGGGGCGGAGGCTGACCGGTGCGTCCCCGAAGCCAATTACCTACACCACGACCGCCGGAAACTTCACCGCCATCTTCATGATCTCGATATCATCAGGTAACTTCTCCTTCAAAAATCCTTCCATGAAATCCATGAAAATATGCTCCAGCCCATAATGACCCGCATCAATGATCATCATCCCCTGAGCTGCCGCGTCGATTCCCTCATGGTGACTGATATCCCCGGTGATAAATGCCTGAGCGCCTGCCTTAATCGCCTCATTAAGCTCACTTCCACCGGCCCCCGGGCAGGTAGCTGCCTTCACAATTGGAGTATCCTCATAAAGCTCACTTCCATAAACGGTCACAAACGGAAGTCCAAACCGGTTCTTAACCTCTCTCGCAAGCTCCAAGCCCTTCATAGGCACTTTCAGCGATCCTGTCTTACCGATTCCGTACTCCGTCCCGGAAATCTCTCCCATGGCCTCCAGTGGCTTCTGATCGGTAAAATTCAACCGGTCCGCCACAATATCCGCCATGCACCCCGGCGCCGAATCAAAATTTGTATGCATCGCATAGTATGACACATCCGACTGGATCAGAGACACAAGCCGTCTTCCAATAAAATCCTCGTCCGAAACATGTTTCATCGGCTTAAAGATCAGCGGATGATGGCTTAACAGCATATCTGCCCCGATCTCCTTCGCCCGATCCACCGCCGCGTCATCCGCGTCCAGCGTCAGAAGGATCTTCTTCACGTTCTTGTCGATCCGCCCTGCTAAAAGTCCCGGATTATCCCAGTCACAGGCACAGGACTTCGGCGCAAGCGTCTCTAAGATTTCAATGATCTCCCTGCATTTCATGCTGTACCTCCTGATTTTCTTTTAACTGTAATTTCAACTCGGAAAGCCGCTCTGCCGCCCGTTCGGAATCCCCCGCCTTCGCGGAAAGATCCTCGATGAACCGCAGAAGCTTCGCCTCTTCTTCCTTCAGATATGTAAGAAGAACCGGGTTCTTCGTCCGGATCAGATAATCGCCGTAGAGCATGCGGCTGTCCTCAGAAAGGCTTAAAACATCCGGATCCACTGTTTTCCCCTCAGAATCTGCGTCTTTCTCTCTCCGCACATCCATCACCGTATAAAACTTCCCGTCCTCAAGGACCATCTCTTCCTTCCGGATCACAAAACCGTTCTCAAAAAGCCATCTTCTGACCTTAAAGATCTCCGACTGCGGCGATAAGACCCACTGTTTCACTGAATCCCACATATGTCTTCCGTTCTCCAGGATCTTAATGATCAGCTCGCCGCCCATCCCGGCGATCACGACAGAATCTGCCTCTCCCGGCAGAAGCTTTGCGACACCGTCAGAAAGTCTCGTCTCGATCTTATCCGTAAGTCCAGCAAGGTCAATATTTTCCGTCGCCCTGGATAACGGGCCTTTCCGCACATCCATAGCCACAGCCTTCTTTACGATCATTCTCCTGACAAGCTCCACCGGAACATGTCCGTGGTCCGTCCCAACGTCTGCCGCGGACTCCCCGGGTTCCACAAATGAGAGCACCAGCTCCAGGCGTTCTGATAATTTCATATCAATTTCTCCATTTCTCTTTCACACGACTGCTTTTCGATTTCGCAGCCGCCTTTTTGTATTTCCGGCAGTTTAACTCCATCCAGGAGCACACAGACAGGCCATCCCTGACTGCCTTTTCCTGCACAGATCTTTTCCTGCTTCCCATATCTTTTTACTCATCCAGATAATCTTTCAAGATCTTACTCCTGCTCGGATGGCGCAGTTTTCTAAGGGCCTTCGCCTCGATCTGGCGGATCCGCTCCCTCGTCACGTTGAACTGCCGTCCGACCTCTTCCAATGTCCTCGGTCTTCCGTCATCCAGGCCAAATCTCAGGCGCAGCACTTTCTGTTCCCTCTCAGTGAGCGTTGACAACACATCCATCAGCTGTTCGTGGAGCAGCGTGTAGGTCGCGGCATCCGCCGGGACTTCCACATTATTATCCTGGATAAAGTCCCCGAGGTGGCTGTCCTCCTCCTCGCCGATCGGAGTCTCTAAGGACACCGGATCCTGAGAGATCTTCATGATCTCACGGACACGCTCCACCGGCATATCGAGCTCCTTTGCAAGCTCCTCCGGCGTGGCCTCACGGCCAAGCTTCTGGACTAACTGTCTCTGGGTCCGCACAAGGCGATTGATGGTCTCCACCATGTGGACCGGAATCCGAATCGTTCTCGCTTGATCCGCAATGGCGCGGGTGATCGCCTGACGGATCCACCAGGTTGCGTAGGTGCTGAATTTATATCCTTTTCGGTAATCAAACTTCTCGACTGCCTTGATGAGTCCAAGATTTCCCTCCTGGATCAGGTCGAGCAGCTGCATGCCCCGTCCGGCATACCGTTTTGCGATACTCACCACAAGACGCAGGTTCGACTCTGCAAGTTTCTTCTTTGCCTCCTCGTCACCGAGCTCAATCTTCTTTGCCAGTTCGATCTCCTCGTCCGGGGAAAGCAGCGGTACTTTTCCGATCTCTTTTAAGTACATCCGGACCGGATCATCTACACCGATCCCCTCCGGTACGGATAGATCGATATGTTCCACATCAATATCATCCTCCGGATCTGCATCTTCATCCTCCGAAAACAGATCCGGATCCATATCATCATCGTTCGACATTTTTAAGACGTCGACATGTTTTTTATCCAGGAAGTCGTATATGCGGTCCAGCTTCTCGGGTGTCAGTTCATCCCCCGCAAAGGCATCCAGAACTTCCTTTTCATCAAGGACGTTCTTTTTACTTTTTGCGAGTTCCAGAAGTTTTGATAACTTCTCTTCAAATGTAAGTGTCTTTTCCTCCATAATTCCATCCTTCCCGGCACCTGACGTTCCTCGTGTCTGCCTTTTTGCTTCTGCTTCTCTCAGTCAAGTGTGATATTCAGGGCAGCCAGTGCTGACTGCTGCCTGATGATTTCCTGCAACTCTCTGATATCTGCTGTTTTTCCCTTTACCTCCAGACTGTGTTTCTTTATCTTTTTGACGGTTTCCGAGAGCGCTCTCCTCTGTTCCTCATTATTTAAGGACTCGCTGAGACTCGCGTGGAATAAGGCCGCCACTTCCCTGTATTGTTCCTCGCCCTCGATGAAATGATTCAGGATCTGCGCAGGGTTCACGCTACCTGTTTTTTCATATTCATCGAAGACCATGGATGCCGCTTCTCTGTAAAGCTCGTCGTCAAAATCCTCCGGCGTGATAATGCCGCGGATCTTTTCAAAAAGCTGCGGACGCTCGATGAGCCAGGTGAGAAGCAGTCTCTGGGACTTCCGGATCCCGTCCTCCTTCTCCTTTTTCTGGCGGGTCCGCTCCTTATCGTACTCCCGCTCCCTTGTGGTCACTCCGATGAGTCCGCCCATGGAGTTCACGAGGTTTTTGAGATCCGTCTCCGGGATCATATACTCCCTTGCAACGGCTTCCGTGTAATTATCACGCTCCAGCTTTTCCGGAAATTCCAGAAGCTTCTTCGCGATGGCGTTATAAAACCCTGTCTTCGACTCCGGGTCCTGCATGTTGTACTGGCTCCGGATCACGGAGATTTCGAACATAAAGCTTCCGACGGCATTGTCGATCCGCTTCTGGAATTCCTCTTTCCCAAGATTCTTGATAAACTCGTCCGGGTCCTTATAGGGCTTCATATTTAAAACCTTGATGGACATTCCAACCTCTTTTAAGATCGGAATCGCGCGGAGCGCCGCCTTCACTCCCGCCCCATCGCTGTCGTAGGTCAGGACTACCTGATCCGTGTAGCGCTTTAAAAGCATCGCGTGCTGGGACGTAAACGCGGTCCCCAGAGATGCCACCGCGTTCGTAAATCCGGCCTGATGCATGGCGATCACGTCCACATAGCCTTCACAGATCAGCATATATTTCGCCCTGGACGTTCTCGCGAAATTAAGTCCGTAGAGATTCCGGCTCTTATCAAAGATCTTCGTCTCCGGGGAGTTTAAATATTTCGGCTCCCCGTCCCCCATTACACGGCCGCCGAAACCGATGACACGGTTATTGACGTCTAAGATCGGGAACATGACACGGTTCCAGAATTTATCTCTGGCTCCCCTCTCATCGATAAAGAAAAGACCTGTCTCTTTTAAAATATCGTCGTTGTATCCCTTCGACCTCATATACCGGTAAAGGTCATCCGGCACCTTACTGGAATACCCAAGACCGAAGTGGCGGATCGTATCGTCCGTCAGACGGCGTTTCTCCTTAAAATAGTCATATCCGACCTTTCCTGACGGCTGCTTTAACTGATAATAAAAGAAGTTCGCCGCAAGACGGTTGATCTCAAGGAGCGTATTTTTCAGGTCCGCCTGAGCTCTCGCCTCCTTTGAGTATTCCACCTCCGGCAGGGCGATCCCCGCCCGGTCCGCCAGCATCTTCACCGCTTCCACGAAGGTATAATTTTCATATTCCATCACAAAGGTGATGACATTTCCGCCTGCTCCGCATCCGAAGCAGTAATACATCTGCTTTCCCGGTGAAACGGAAAAGGACGGGGATTTCTCATTATGAAACGGGCACAATCCGAAATAGTTTGCGCCCTTTTTCTTTAAATTCACATACTGGGACACGATGTCCACGATGTCATTTCTTGTTCGTACTTCCTCGATCACTTCTTCCGGGTAATACACGCTTCATCCCTCCCGCGATATGTATTTTCCGCAAAACCGCTCTGCACTTTCCTCTCAGAAACCTCGCAGATCCGCCGGATCCGCCTCTCAGACATTCCAGCCTTTCGGTACAAATAATTCTTCAAACCGGTCGATGGCATATCCGTCGCTCATCCCGGCAATATAATCACAGACGACCCGCTCTCTCCTCTCCCCGCGAAGCTCCATCATCGCCAGGTACTCTTCCGGCAGCTCGTCCACATGCTTCAGGTAGTATTCGTAAAGTGTCACGATCAGCTGCTGGGCTCTTCCCTCCTCGCCCTTTGCGGCAGGATTGCGGTACACATGTTCAAACATCCATTCCCTCAAGCCCCGCATGGCCCGCTCTACGTCCGGGGACATAAAGATCGACGGCCTGTCCATACTGTTATTGATAATATCATGGATCATGATATTCAGGCGGTCCTTTACGGTATCCCCAAGTACATCCGCGTATTCTCTCGGAATATCCCGCTCGGTAATGATTTTTCCGCGGATCGCGTCGTCGATATCATGATTGATGTATGCGATTTTATCGGAGAACCGCACGATCTTTCCCTCCATGGTCGCCGGATTTCCGGACGTTCTGTGGTTTAACATTCCGTCGCGGACTTCCTTTGTGAGGTTTAACCCCTGTCCCTTTTTTTCCAGGATCTCCACCACCCGGACGCTCTGCTTATAGTGGGCGAAGCCGTCCTCGCAGATCTCATTCAATATGTATTCCCCCGCATGTCCGAAAGGTGTGTGGCCGAGATCATGCCCCAAGGCGATTGCCTCAGTCAGGGACTCATTCATCCGGAGTGCCTTTGCGATCGTTCTCGCGATCTGGGATACCTCTAACGTATGGGTCAGTCTCGTCCGGTAGTGGTCCCCTTCCGGAGCGAGGAAAACCTGGGTCTTGTCTTTCAGGCGCCGGAATGACTTGCTGTGCAGGATCCGGTCACGATCACGCTGATAGGCAGGGCGGATATCGCAGAGCGGTTCCTCCCGGTCACGCCCCAGCGTCTCACTGCTTAACGACGCATAAGGACTCAGATTCTGGCGTTCCCACTGTTCCATCGTTTCCCTGATATTCATACCTGACCGCCTCCTTTTCCGGCGCAGCCCGTCATTCCCACGGGCGTACATTTGTTCTCCGTCCTAAGAATATACTTTTATAGTATATCATATTTTAAGGCATTTTAGAACCACGATTCCTGTCCTTTTACTGAAAAATATGTAAAATTACTGAAATTTTTTCGTTCAGCTCCCACTGAGATAAAACAGCCCGGCAGGCCAGGTCTTTTGCAGAGTATCTCCGCCTTTCCCTGTCCTGCCGGACTTACGGCCATTCTATTCCTTTTTTTCAAAGACTCCGTCATGCCGTCTCTTACATCTTCTCACCCGGGATGACCGGAACCGCGCCCTGCGGAACCGGGCAGGTGTAGCCGCCATAGCGTTTCATCTTTTTATTGAACTCGTCCTTCGCTGCCTGTAAAACATCCGGCTTCTCCATAAGGTCGATCGCGGTAGCCGCGATGACCTTTCCCGCTAACAGCATATTCTTGTGGGCAATGGATGTCCGTCCACAGGAAACATTCTGCCAGGAATGTCCCGGTGCCTGCGCCGGGAATGTGGATGTGTTGATCTGCGCCGTCGGAATGCACCAGCTCACATCACCGACATCCGTGGATCCCATTCTCGGTTTCTCATAGTAGAGATACGGGACAAGGAACTCATTCATCGGTGTTGTGCCGTGTTTGGACTTCTCATCAACATATTCGTAGATATCGCTGCTGTCCTCCGTCGCATCTCCCGGGAGCTTATCAGACTTCATCTCAACGGAATCGTAGAGGGCTTTCGCGTACTTTAATTCTTCTTCCGTGTAATGGCAGACACCGAGATCATTGAAGTTGTCCCACATAAGGGACTCCAGGACCTTGTTCGGAACGGTATTGGAGCAGCCGTCGATAAACTTCTTCTCCATCTTTGTATCTGTCATCATGGATGCCGCAAGAGCAATCCGGTCAACTCTCTCCTGAAGCTCCAGCGCGTCCTTTACCCAGATGGAGCGGACCATATAGAGGACCTGCGCCTTTGGCTGTACCACGTTCGGAGAATCTCCACCGGCATCTGTGATGGAGTAATGGATCCTCGCGCTGTCCGGCATATGCTCTCTTAAGAACTGGACGCCAATGTTCATAAGCTCCACCGCGTCGAGGGCAGAACGTCCCTTGTCCGGCGCGCCCGCCGCATGGGAGGCAACACCGGTAAACTTATACTCTGTCTGGATACAGGTGTTGCAGGTACCGGAAGTAACCTGATTCACATTCCCCGGATGCCA
This sequence comes from Pilosibacter fragilis, assembly GCF_032490495.1. Taxonomy (NCBI): domain Bacteria; kingdom Bacillati; phylum Bacillota; class Clostridia; order Eubacteriales; family Clostridiaceae; genus Pilosibacter; species Pilosibacter fragilis. The sequence continues at coordinate 72,031 of NZ_JAVYJB010000006.1, forward strand.
GGTGAGAGCCGCGTCGCACTCCGCGAACACGCCGTCTCTTGCCATAAATGCTTTTGTAGCGGCACCTTCCTCACCAGGGCAGCCGTAAAGGATCACTTTACCGCTTCCCTCACCTTTTTCTTCCAGATATTTTTTTATAGCAAAAGCCGCAGCCATGGAACCCGCGCCTAAAAGGTTGTGGCCGCAGCCGTGGCCGTTTCCGTCTGTGACAAGCTCTTTTCTGGTCTCTGATCCGGCGATCTGGGAAAGGCCTGTCAGAGCATCATACTCGGCGAGAATTCCGATCACCGGCTTTCCGGAACCGTAGGAAGCACGGAATGCAGTCTCAATGTTGTCAAAGGGATGTTCGACTGTAAATCCTTCTTCTTTTAATACCTTTGCGTAAAGTTCACCGGATTTGTACTCTCTCAGGGAAAGCTCCGCATAATCCCAGATCTTATCGGATACGTCGGTGATCACGCCGGATTTCTCGTCGATATAATCGAATGCTGTCTGTTTGGATGCTGACATGTCATGTTCTCCTTTCAAAAATCCCGCCAGGCAAGACTTCAAAAGTCTGCCTGAGCGGGATATGGCTCCTGTTAAAACAGCTTTTCCCGCTGTTCTTTCATCAGTATAATACCTTGCTTAAAAATTCCTGTGTCCTCGGGTTCTGCGGATGATTGAAGACCTCATCCGGAGTGCCTTTCTCCGCGATCACGCCGCCATCCATAAAGAATACGCGGTCGGAAATCTCCCTCGCAAATCCCATCTCATGGGTTACGATCACAGTAGTCATTCCTGTCTTTACAAGGTCCTTGATAACATGAAGAACCTCTCCTACCATCTCCGGATCAAGGGCGGAAGTCGGCTCATCAAAAAGCATAACATCCGGTTCCATCGCCAGTGCGCGCACGATCGCAAGGCGCTGTTTCTGTCCGCCGGAAAGCTTCTTTGGGAACTGGTTCTCCTTATCCGCAAGACCAACGCGGTTTAAAAGCTCCCGCATCATCTCGTCGGCTTCCTTCTGTGTTTTCTTTCCGAGAAGGACCGGGGCGAGCGTTACGTTCTTTCCAACTGTAAGATTATTGAATACATTAAAGTGCTGGAATACCATTCCCATCTTCTGGCGATGCAGGTTGATATCCACATTCTTGTCGGTAATATCGGTTCCCTCGAAATAGATCTTTCCGGATGTCGGTGTCTCAAGAAGGTTTAAGCAGCGTAAAAATGTACTTTTACCGCCGCCGGACGGTCCGATAACAGAAACGACCTCGCCATGATTGACATGCTCGGTAACACCCTTTAATACCTGAAGACTGCCGAAGGATTTATGCAGATCTTCTACACGAATCAGTTCTTTTTCACTAGCGCTCACTTGCGTTCATCCTCCTCTCCAGTAAAGCAATCAGCTTGGACATGATAAATGTCACGCCGAAGTAAATGATACCAACGATGGTTAACGGCTCAAGTACACGGAATGTAAGACCGTTGATGGTCTTAAACTGGGTCATAAGTTCTCCGATAAAGAACGTGGACGCCAGAGATGTCTCCTTGACGATCGCTACAAACTCGTTGCAGAGTGCCGGAAGAATATTCTTGACTGCCTGCGGGAGAACGATATGGATCATGGTCTGACGCGCGTTTAAGCCCAGGGAACGTGCTGCTTCAGTCTGTCCGACATCGACAGCCTGAATACCTGCGCGGACGATCTCACAGACATAGGCGGTAGAGTTTACACAGCAGGCAGTCATAACGCATGTAAACTCGCTCAAGTTGAAGAACGGGAGCCAGGTCGGCAGCATAAAGTAGAAGAAATATAACTGCAGCAGGATCGGCGTACCGCGGATAATTTCGACATAAACGGTAGCGATCAGCCGGAGCGGCTTAAATTTTCCGATGCCCACGTTGCTGCGGCGCATCAGTGCCATCAGAGAACCGAAAACGGTACTGATGAGGACGGTGAGGAGACCCATAAACAGTGTCATTCCAAGACCCTGTAAGAATAAGTTCCAGTACTTCATCCAGACTTTTAACATGACGTTAAGAAACTCCATCTGGAAAACTCCTTTCGTAGATAAAACTTGGAAACAGACAACGGTCTTTCCGGCATTTTCACCGGAAAGACCGAGCTCTGTATTTTCTGTAACCTGAAGTGAAAACCAATTCCGGCCTTCGCAGATCTTCCATCACGGAACGAAACGATCTGCTCCGAAATTAGTTCGTCTCGATACCGAGCTTCTCAGCAAGGGCAACCGCCTCTTCCCTCCACTGCTCATAGAGACCTTTCTCGTTAACTTCAACGATCACTTCGTTGATCGCATTTAAAAGATCATCATCGCCTTTCTTGACCGCGATAACGTTACCTTCACTTGAATAGTCAAACATGAAATCTGCCATTGCGATATCATCATATGTCTTTGCAAGGGATTCACCGTTATCACCGGATACAGCGAGTGCGTCAACCTTGCCTGTTGTTAACATCATAACACCGTCTGTTATATTTGTCACTAACTGGATCTGAACGTCAGACGGAAGCTGCTCTGTAGCAAGCTTGTTCTGTAAGGTTGCGTTCTGGGTAGCAACCTTCTTGCCTGCGAAGGATTCTGCTGTATTGTACTGGGAAGCAAGTTCCTTCTTAACTAAAAGGCCCTGACCTTTCTTCGTGTTTACATTGTAACGCTCAGAAAGTCCCATAGCCTCTGCACGCTCATCTGTGTAAGCGAAGCCGGAGATACCCATATCAATGTTTCCGGAAATAACTGCCTGCTGGATCGCAGAGAACTCCATCGGCTTGATCTCAAGCTCTACACCAAGCTTCTCAGCGATGTATTTTGCAAGCTCTACATCGGCACCGACATACTCGGTTGTTCCGCTGCTGACATCCTTGAATTCCCACGGAGCGAAATCCGGAGATGTTCCCATTGTGAGCTTTCCTGATGCAAGAACTTTTCCGAGATGACCATTCGGATCTACATTCTCAAGTGCCTTTAAGGAACCTCCCGCTGCGGCTGCTGCCTCTGTCTTATCTGTTTCCTTTGATTCAGCCGCTGTTGTCGCGTCGGCTGTTGTTGTCTCGGCTGCCGTTGTTGCTGCTGCCGTTGTCTCAGTGGTCTTGGAGCTTCCGCATCCTGTAAGGGCAGCAATGACCGCTGCTGTTGTCATAGCTAAAACAATGTTCTTCTTCATAATCGATCCTCTCCTCTTCGTTTCTATCTTTTTCTATGTCTCACATGTGTGATGTTGATACGCATTATAATGTATAATTATTCTTTTGTAAAGCACTTTTTTATGTTTTTTTTACAAATTATGCATTATATACAACTTTTAGTGTATATTTATATCGTTTCATGCAGTTTTTCCAATGTTTTATACATTATCAATGCATATATTTATCTTGGTAAAGCGTTAATATTTCTTTTTTTGTGTAGCGCGGCACCTCTTTCACTTTTCCAGCATACATTTCCGGCATACGCTGCCAGGGGACAACGCAAAAAGCAGCCCATCTCACTCCATCGTGAAACGGGCTGCTCTTCTATTTTTTACCAATATCAGATTTCAGCAATATCGATCAGTGTAAGTTCTTTTGCACGATTTTCCATACTTGTCACAAGCGCTCTCGCAGTATCGACTGCTGTGAGAACGGTAACGCCTGTCTCGATGGCATTCCGGCGGATGATAAAGCCGTCATGGCTTCTCTCTGCGCCCTGTGCAGGGATATCGATGACAAGGTCGATCTCATGTCCAAGGATCAGGTCAAGAAGGTTCGGAGACTCCTGCTCGATCTTTCTTACCGGAATGACCTTTACGCCGTGCTCATTGAAATACTTTGCGGTTCCTGCGGTACAGAAGATACGGTAACCCTGTGCCTTGAATCTCGCAGCAATGTCGAGCATCTCTTCCTTATCGGAATCACGGACAGTCATGACCATGTTCTTATACTTCGGAAGCTTGATACCTGCACCCTGGAAAGCCTTGTAAAGAGCCTCGTTGAAGGTCTTTGCAATACCGAGGCATTCACCTGTGGATTTCATCTCCGGTCCAAGGCTGATATCAGCCCCGCGGATCTTCTCGAAGGAGAATACCGGCATCTTCACTGCGTAGTAATCTGCCTCTTTCTGGAGTCCCGGTGTGTAGCCGAGTTCCCGGATCGTGTGACCACAGATGATCTGGGTTGCCAGCGGTACGATCGGGATTCCGGTTACCTTGCTGATATATGGGACGGTTCTGGAGGAACGCGGGTTGACCTCGATGATAAATACACCTTCATCATTTACAATAAACTGGATGTTGATCATTCCCTTGACATGGAGCGCCCTTGCGAGCTTCTCTGTGTATTCCACGATCGTCTTCTTGTTGTCCTCGGTGATGCTCTTCGCCGGATATACGGAGATACTGTCGCCGGAATGGATACCGGTACGCTCGATATGCTCCATGATACCCGGGATCAGAATATCGGTACCGTCGCAGATCGCATCGACCTCGATCTCCTTACCCATGATATACTTATCAACTAAGATCGGATGCTCCTGAGTGATCCGGTTGATGATGCCGATAAACTCGTCGATATCCTCATCGCAGATCGCGATCTGCATGCCCTGTCCGCCAAGAACGTAGGACGGACGAACGAGTACCGGATAGCCTAACTCGTTTGCTGCCTTTTTCGCTTCTTCCGCTGTAAATACAGTCTGTCCCTTTGCTCTCGGAATCTGGCACTGCTCAAGGATCTCATCGAAGAGTTCTCTGTCCTCAGCGGCATCGACATCCTCGGCAGCGGTTCCCAGGATCGGGACTCCCATCTTCATCAGAGCCTCTGTGAGCTTGATGGCTGTCTGCCCACCGAACTGGACAACTGCTCCGTCCGGTTTCTCGATATCAACGATGCTCTCCACATCCTCCGGAGTCAGCGGTTCGAAATACAGCTTATTCGCGATGTCGAAGTCTGTGCTGACGGTCTCCGGGTTATTGTTGATGATGACGGTCTCAAAGCCCTCTTTTTCGAAGGCCCAGGTGCTGTGAACAGAACAGAAGTCGAACTCGATACCCTGACCGATACGGATCGGACCGGAACCGAGAACGAGAACCTTCTTCTTCTCAGTCTCTCCTTCTGCCTCATTCTCACTTCCAAAGCAGGAGTAATAGTATGGAGTTTCAGCTGCAAACTCAGCCGCACAGGTATCTACCATCTTGAAGGCAGCACGGATGCCGTTTGCATGACGCATCTCCTTGATCTCGTTTTCCGTGAGACCAGTGAGTCTCGCGATCACATGATCCGGGAATTCAATGCGCTTTGCTTCCTTTAAAAGATCCGCGTCGAGGTTCTTCCCGGCTTTCTTTAAGGCATTCTCCATCTCAACGAGGATCATTAATTTATCGATGAACCAGATATCGATCTTCGTGATATCATGGATCAGCTCGTAATCGAAGCCGCGGCGGAGTGCCTCTGCAATGACCCAGATCCGGCGGTCATCCACGTTGTAAAGCTGCTCTTTTAACTGTTCATCTGTGAGTCCGCTGTAGTCGTAAGACATTAAGGAGTCCACGTGCTGCTCCAGAGAGCGGATCGCTTTCATTAAGCCACCCTCAAAGCTTGTGCAGATACTCATGACCTCACCGGTTGCTTTCATCTGGGTTCCTAACTTATGACTCGCACTGATGAATTTATCGAAGGGAAGTCTCGGCATCTTGACTACCACATAGTCAAGCATCGGCTCGAAGCTTGCGTAGGTCTTCTTTGTAACAGCGTTCTTGATCTCATCCAGTGTGTAGCCGAGGGCGATCTTCGCGGCAACCTTCGCGATCGGATATCCTGTCGCCTTGGACGCAAGGGCGGAGGAACGGCTTACACGCGGGTTTACCTCAATTACACAGTACTCAAAGCTCTCCGGGTGAAGCGCGTACTGTACATTGCAGCCACCGGTGATACCGAGTTCTGTGATGATCTTTAACGCGGAGGTACGGAGCATCTGGTACTCTTTATCTCCAAGGGTCTGGGACGGGGCGACAACGATACTGTCACCGGTATGTACGCCCACAGGGTCGATATTCTCCATGTTGCAGACGGTGATCACATTGCCTGCGCCGTCACGCATAACTTCGTACTCGATCTCTTTCCAGCCTGCGATACAGCGCTCTACAAGGACCTGGCCCACACGGGATAAACGGAGTCCGTTCTCCAGGATCTCTGCGCACTGCTCTTCATTATAAGCAATACCGCCGCCGGAGCCGCCAAGGGTATAAGCCGGACGGAGAACGACCGGATAACCGATCTCCTTTGCAACAGCAAGACCTGTGTTCACATCCTCAACGATCTCAGACGGAGCCACCGGTTCGCCGATCTTTTCCATTGTCTCCTTGAACATTTCACGGTCTTCGGCTTTTTTGATCGTGAGGGCTGTTGTACCGATAAGGCGCACGTTGTTTGCCTTTAAGATACCGGCCTCCTCCAGTTCCATCGCAAGGTTTAAGCCGGCCTGGCCGCCAAGGGTCGGGAGGACACTGTCCGGTTTTTCTTTCTTAATTAACTGCTCAACAACCTCAGTCGTCAGCGGCTCGATATATACCCGGTCCGCGATATCCTTGTCTGTCATGATCGTTGCCGGGTTGGAGTTTAAGAGAACGACTTCAATGCCCTCTTCCTTTAAGGAGCGGCAGGCCTGCGTTCCCGCATAGTCAAATTCTGCGGCCTGGCCGATAACGATCGGACCGGAACCGATTACAAGTACTTTTTTGATCTCTGGATTCTTAGGCATTATCTTTCCTCCTCCATCATGCGTAAAAAGCGGTCAAACAGATATCCGGAATCCTGCGGTCCCGGGCATGCTTCCGGGTGGTACTGGACGGTGAAGATATTCTTGCCCACGTACTTTAATCCCTCGTTCGTCTTATCGTTCACGTTCACGAACGCCGGAACGGCAACCTCCGGATTCATGCTGTGTTCGTCTACCGCGTATCCGTGGTTCTGGGAGGAAATGTAGACGCGACCTGTCTCAAGGTCTTTTACCGGGTGGTTTCCGCCGCGGTGGCCATATTTCAGCTTATATGTATTTGCGCCTGTGGCAAGAGCCATGAGCTGATGTCCGAGACAGATGGCAAAAACAGGAACATCGGATTCATAAAACTTTCTGACTTCTTTGATGATCTCCGTGTTCTCTGCCGGATCTCCAGGGCCGTTGGAAAGCATGATTCCATCCGGGTTTGTCTTTAAGACTTCCTCAGCCGGAGTATCTGCCGGATATACGGTCACTTCGCAGCCTCTCTTATTTAACTCTCTGGCGATATTCTTCTTTGCGCCAAAGTCCATGAGTGCAACTTTCTTTCCTTCCCCCGGGAGAACGTATTTCTCTTTTGTGGTTGTCTTTAATACAACGCCTGTTACCTTATAAGCACTGATCCGCTCTTTCACTTCTTCCAGATCAAAAGATCCGTTCGTTGTGATCATGCCGTTCATGGTTCCTTTTTCTCTTAAAATCTTTGTGAGGGCTCTTGTATCGATACCACTGATACCTGGAATATCCTGTTCTTCTAAGAAATGCTGAATCGTGTCCCCACTTCTGAAATTACTGGGGATCCTAGATAATTCTCTGACAATATAACCATCCGGCCATGCTCTTCCGGATTCCATATCTTCTTTACAAATACCGTAATTACCAATTAACGGATAAGTCATTACCACTGCCTGCCCCGCATAGGACGGATCGGTAAGGACTTCTAAATAACCGGTCATGGATGTGTTAAAAACAATTTCACTGATTACTTCCCTGGTAGAGCCGATGCTTGTTCCTTCAAACACGGTTCCGTCTTCCAGTATTAAATATGCTTTCATGACGCCACCCTTTCTTCTGTGTTCGTGTTCATTTCCTGATCTGGGGAATTTTAAAAAATTATTTCAGCCCAAATTTTCACTATTCTATCATGCGGTGAGAGATTTTTCAACTGGTTTTTTGAAATTTTTCAAGAAATTGTTTGTGAAAGTTATGACAGGCTAACCAGCGTTGTCCGGGAGTGAAATTTTGAATTATGTTAACTCGACTGATGGGTATATTTCTTGCTGCGAAGCAAAAATATATTCTGTATTTTTTCGTGATGTCTTTCTTCCAGATAAGTATCAGCAACCGGTATCTCGTACTTTTCTGACTTCTGATATTGGATTTATTTTTTGTTGGAAGTATCTGTTCAGATATTATAAAGAGTTGTCTCTATTGCGGAAAAATGGTAAAATGAATATTAATAAAGGAAAGATTTGAAAACAGCCCTAATACAGACGGAAGGTACCTTTCTTATTCCGAAAATCGGCTGTAAATGCTTTTTCCTGCTTATAAACTTCTTATGCGAGGAGGCAGCTTATGAGTAAACTTGTCTATACAAAAGGAAAAGAATATCACATCGGCGTCGGCGCCGGGGATGTGGGACGCTATGTGATCCTGCCGGGCGATCCAGGGCGCTGTGAGAAGATTGCGAAACATTTCGATAACCCGGTAAAGATCGCCCAGAACCGGGAATACACCACCTACACCGGCTATCTCGATGGAGAAAAAGTCAGTGTCGTCTCCACCGGGATCGGCGGACCGTCCGCCTCCATTGCGGTCGAAGAGCTTATCCACTGCGGTGCGGACACCTTCATCCGTGTTGGGACATCCGGCGGCATGCAGAAAGAAGTGCTCGGCGGAGATCTCGTGATCGCCACCGGTGCGATCCGCTTTGAGGGGACCACAAAAGAATATGCACCCATCGAGTATCCGGCGGTTCCGGATTTCGATGTCACTACTGCGTTAAAGGAAGCTTCTGAGGAACTCGGCTACCGCCATCACCTCGGCGTCGTCCAGTGCAAGGACAACTTCTACGGACAGCACTCCCCGGATTCCATGCCTGTGGCAGATGAATTAAACTCCAAATGGAAGGCCTGGATTGCATGCGGTGCCCTCGCCTCCGAGATGGAGTCTGCTGCCCTCTTCATCGTCGGCAGCGTCCGCAGAGTCCGCACCGGTTCCGTGATGCTCGTGATCGCGAACCAGACAAGACGGGAGCTGGGACTTGAGGATCCGCAGGTCTATGATACGGAAGCCGCTGTTGTTACAGCGGTGGAGGCAATGAGGAAGCTGATTAAAAAAGACCGGACGTCGGCGGCTGAAAAGTAGGGGCTCGCATTACCAGTCATTCCCAGTTCTATGTGCGGAATTTTATGGTAGAATCCTTTTTGTAATATTTTTGTAACATTTTTACATAACAGGAGGTTTTACCATGAAAAAACAGATTATGACTGCTTTCGCAGTTTCCACCATGATGACACTCGCAATGCCTTTCGCATCCTTCGCCGCAGCCCGCTCCTGTCAGACCGGCTTCCGTCCGGAAAACAACTGCGGATACACCGGCACCAACGCCGTTTCCGTGATCCAGATGCAGGGCGGCTGCGTGATCTCCAACAGAAATGCCATCGATCTCTATACGCTGTTGGGAAAAGGATACCCTAATGGGGCAGCCGGAAATAACTGCAGCAGCGGCTGTACAGCCGAATCCAAGGGAAGCAGCTGCTCTTTCGGAACAAACTGCGGTACAAATTTCTGCGCTGGCGGGAACTGCAGTACAAATAACTGTGGCAGCGGAAACTGCCTGACATCCGGGAATGTTTCCATAATTTCAGGAACGGCTTGTGGAAGTCTTGTCGACGTGCGATAAGGGATTTTCTATCGTCCTTTGTGACACTATGTGAACTACATCGGCAATTGAATTACCGAGCATCTGATTACGAAGCATAACTTCGTAGTTTCAGAGGTGCGTCCATAACACCCTTACTGCTACCCGAATGGGTTACACAGCTACTTTTATTATTTCTGGATTCTTCAGCCCGGTTACGGGCATATCAATTTCTTCGCCGGATACGGCATGATATTTTCTTAAGATGTTATAAGCACCTACTGCGTCTGCATTGTAGATCACGGTATCTACAATGTAGATGCAGCGCTTCTTCCGATTCTTTTTCTCTGCATAAATGCGCGATACTTCTTCTGACTGTGGCGGACATTGACTAGAATAACTTTCTTCTTGTCTTATCAGGCGAATCCCTTGCATTTTAAGCTTATATTCTAACTGCATATAGATACGGGCATATGGCAGGCTGTGAAGCTGCTGGTTCGTTTTCCTTCCCAGATTTTTTTCTTCGCGAATCCCCTTTATATCTCCGAATCCATATCCTTTATCTTCATAATATCTTGTCACTGTTCCAAACATAGAGCTCCTTTCTTCGTCTGGCCTGAGATGTGTTGCGTGTAGAATACCGCTCTGAGCTTTACGGATTTTCTACTCGGAATTGAACGTAAGCAGGAACTCGACCTTTCTGGACTTACACAGCCAGAAGTTGACGCACTGCTGAATCTGATAAAAGCCATGAAAAGGAACTGACTTTGCTGAAAATCAAAATCGTAAAAAAAGGGCATACCGGACAGGAATTATTCCCATCTGATATGCCCTCAAATTTATAGCTTCTTAATTACATCTGCATTAAATGTTCTCCATGAACTTCATCATAGATAAAATCCGCCCATTCTTCTACTGTATCATGCTCTACATAATCTTTGTCGCGTTGCAATGCTGAAGAAAGATACGAATCTCTCACCGCTCGATGAGCTTCCACTTCAGTCATATTATATTTTTTCACTAATGTCTCTCGTACATACTTCTTAAATTCTTTAATTTCAGTATTGTTCATATCTTTCACCTCTTTCCATCATTATTTTATATATCTTTCCTTATTTTTTATTATATCACAGCTCAAGCCAATAATGCAACTAATAGATTTTTTCGAATGAAATGAATATTGCTGTCCATATGATTCATCATTTTTCTTCAAAAATTTCTCATAGTTTACGTTTTTCGGAAGCAGTATTCCACTATTGACCTGATACGCTATATTGACTATTGTACCATCTGCAATTTCGCCAATGCAAATATCATATCTACAATCTTGATTATGATTCTCTATGCCATATTGTGATAAAATTTCTGAAGTTAGTCTGTTATTAAGAACAAATGCTCCCCATTCAGCTCCATGCCGTGGAAATGCAATCAGCTTTAATTCCAGTTCTGGTAAAGGTATATATTCGAATTGTACTATATATGGTTCTTCAAATTTATAATCTTTCTGTTTTCTTCTATTCCATTGGTTGATTTTATCTGTCCTTCTAACAGCAGTCAATGCAGCATGATGATAGCTTGGTGTCGCATAGAATCCCGGTCCAAAATCCAAATACGGTTTGCTGTACCTTAAATCTATCCCATTACTGCATATACTAACGGCTGAACTATAATTCGTTCCATGATATAACTTCACTATTTCTACCTCGGATCATGTGATTTCGATAGTATAGCACAGTTATTTTTGTTTTTCTACAATTATCGCCAAAATTGATATTATCTCACTAATCTGTGATCTCAATTTCCCATTCCATCATGGCGTTGTAGACCTTCTCATCAATTTGTCCTCTGTACCGCTCTGCGTATTCCTTTATGATCTTCTCCTTGACCGTTTTATACTCTGTAAACGCTTCTTCCGGTGTGTTCCAGTATTTCAGCTTTACCCGCTTGCCGCCTGCAGAAAAGCATCCTCTGTACTTACCGTTCTTGGAATCCTTATATACCACTACAGGACAATCTCCACGGTGATTTTTCGCATTTATGAACAATGAGTTAATCACTGCTGGAACGAAGCAGCATGTCTCTGGACTGTATACCGTGTTACCCTTAAATAGGATGTCTTTATCCAGTTCGTAACCTTCCACATTCCACTTGTCGAACCATGCTTTAAAGTTCTGGAAGTTATGCCATTCTTCACACACTGTACATCCAATATACTGTGGTTGATTTTTACGCACCGAATCAGCGTAACAGCGGCTCATCATATTATGCTATTTTACATACTCCACAGCCTTTCTATCAACCTTATCCATGCCAGCGAATCCGATTCCATACATCGTTGGCTTCATTCCTTTAATGCTCCAATCATCCGGCATGTAGTCGATGTCGTTCACGATCTGAAGAATCGCTTCTTCGGAGTCATCTCCTGTCTGATTATAATAACGCCGCATAGTATAATACTGTTATAATGGTCTGGCCTGAGATGTGTTGCGTGTAGAATACCGCTCTGAGCTTCTGTGCGCCCCACAGGAAGGTTTTCACATCTCTCATGCAACATTATAAGTTGTAATTTTAGACAGTGACATACTCCCACCACTTAGCTCACGCTTGAAGTGGGGGCTTCTCGTTCGATTGCCCCGTTGGGCAAAGCATTCACGAGCGATCCCCGTGTGTCCCACGGTTCTTTTTGGCTGATATTTTTTTATGATGCTTTTTCGCTTTTTTCTAATATGATCCCGGATATTCTCAGGCCTTCCCGGCAGATATTAATCGCCGCATTTTCATCACGGTCCATCCGGTTTCCGCAGTTACAAAGATATACCCGCTCTTCCAGTTTCAGATCATGTTTTATTTTTCCACAACAACTGCATGTTCTGGAACTGGGATACCAGCGGTCGATGCGGACAAGTTTCTTCCCTTCCCGTTCCAGTTTATACTGCAAAAAATCTGTGAACATTCTCCAGCCGTTATCATGGACACTTTTTCCAAAATGATGTTCCCCACTCATCGTCTTCAGATCCAGATCTTCGATGCATACGATATCATAGAAATTGGTTATCTTTCTTGATTCCTTATGCAAATAATCTTTTCTCTGGTGAGCGATATGCGTATGGATCCGCGCCACTTTTTTCTGTTGTTTTTTGTAACGATTGCTCCCCTTCCGGCAATGACTCAGTTTTCTCTGCGCTTTCGCCAGTTTTTCCCCGCTGTTTCTGAAATAGTGCGGATAACCTGCATGTTTACAATACACAGCACAGCTATGTGCAATAATCTGATATTTACATGCCAACTATGGCACTATGCAAGAGATAGCAATTCATCTCACCACCTATAGAGGTGGGAAAATTCTTGCTGATTCTTGTTAAAAACTAAATATTTTTTATTCCAAATATGTATCTCGAACATTTCCAAGTAGCATATTTCCTCTAACCCGATTCCCTTCTCCGTCATATACGATAAAATCATATCCAGGGAATTGCATTTGTAACTTGTTAATTAAAAAAGTGACATTCGCTGAATTTTTAGTTGCTTTTCCAATTTTATAATTTTTCGGAAGAGACGCATCATCTCTTACATTTTTTCCATCTTTTATAAAATCTACATTTACTCCCTCTAAGCTAAAAATTGTTTTCTCTACATACTCTACTTTAGGCATATAATTGTTCTCCTTTGACATTTTTTATTTTTGCCACGTCCTAATGCTGTTTTACATAACCATAGCGCCTTTTGCTAGCACTGTCAATTGGTGAGTGCTATTTTTTGAAAATCTTAAGAATTTAAAAAGGCACCCCTTTTTTCAAGGATGCCTCATGCTACCTGGAATGTCTGGATGGAGATCCCTAAACCAGGCAAATCGGAATGGGAGGATTCGAACCTCGATCGCTCCGCAAAGAGTCATTAACTGCGCTGCTTTACCCATTAAGCTACATTCCGATAACTGACGCCCAGCAGGGGGGTACCAGACGTCACACGCATTTTGGGAAGGTGTAGGAAGCCGCCGGCTGTATGCCCTTGGCTTCAGGTTACACTATAACATTTTGAAAACGGAAAACAGGAAAAAACGGAAAAACTTATGTCGCCTTCATAAAGTTCTCATATTCCTTCCTCACGCTGTCCGCCGTTGCCCGTCTCCCCATCTTAATCGCCACTTCTCCCCTCTTATTCGAAAGGATAAGCTTATTCCGGAAATCCCGCAAAACCGCATAAAATAAGGGAATCCTTAATTTCTAAGGATCCCCCGATGGAAGCAGATAACGGGAATCGAACCCGCCTTTCCAGCTTGGGAAGCTAGCGTTCTACCGATGAACCATATCTGCGCATGTATTTTTCTGACACTCATATCATAGCACATTTCTGTGGATTCTACAAGGATTTTTCTGGTAAATCCGAGGAAATCGTTCTCTTTTTTCCGACAACCGTTTCAACATATCTATATCCGTCTCTTGACTTCTGACTGCATTTTATTCATAGTATCAGTTAATCCTCACTTCTCCGTCCTGCGATAGCCTGCTCCTGAATTCATGGTGACAGGATCGGCAGGTATCTCCTGTCACCATGTCCGGCAACATATCACTTTCTATCCATATTTCATTTACGATAATTCCGCAATCCTTGTAATCCCCACATATATGTGGGAAATCTTATACCATGTAGCAAAATCTACCACTCCGGTCTGGGGAAGTCCAAAAATCGACTGGAATTTCCGAACAGCTTCCGCGGTAGCCGGACCATAGATCCCATCAGGGGAAATATCCGGAATTGCGGTATACACGCTGGAGATTGCATCTAACTGCTCCTGCAGCTGCCGCACCTTATCACCGGTGGCACCAATCTTCAGATCATATCCCGGCCACGATGCCGGGATGCCGGAGATCTGTTCTGCCGTATTGATATACATATCATCTCCATAAAAATTCCGCAGGATCTCGATGGGACTGTACCCCGCTTCTCCGAGCTCACAGCTGCCCCATTGCGTCATCCACCCCGGACACCGAACCTTCCGCCCGTCGCAGTATTGTGTCAGGATCGGCTGTTTCACTCCCGGGCGCGAAAGATAATTATCAAAAATATCATCCACCACGACAGAGATGGGCTCAAAAATATTCCGCCCATAAATCCATTTATGATCATACGCGGTTGATGATGTGATCGTAAAATCATATCCCTGATTGCGATACCATTCCGTATAGACACGATTTAACGTAAAGGACATGATCGCCAGCACATTCGCGACGATCGTGGAGCGGGGCCAGGTCGCGTATATCTCACTGGAGGCTACGTTTTTGATATAATCCCGATATGGGACATAATAGTTGGCTGCGGACGCGTTCGTTGGCACTCCGTCATGTACCACGACCGTCTGGGGGACGACCACTCTGGACAGAACGATCTCACCTGTCTCTATAACTGGCTTGATCTCGCTCTCCGCGATTTTTGGAAGGTAATCACCATAAAGTGTGTGATCCGGAATCGTCACGGTCTCTATCTGCTCTCCGGCCGGGGCATTCGAAAGAGGCCGCAAACGAATCCCCTGGATCGCCGTCACGTCCGCCAGAACCTCCGTTCCTGAAACGACAAATGGCTCAAATCCCGGTGCTGTGATTCGGATCGTGTATTCTGCATATGGACGCTCCGTCTCCTCCGGTAACAATGAAAGCTCTAACGGTGGTGCATCTAATGGAAGATTCTCCGTCTGTCCGGAACTGTTCGTTCTCGTCTCCTCAATAATTTCATCTGGTTCCTCCGTCCTTGCAATCACAATATCCGCATCCTGGATCGGAAAACTGTTCGCATCCGACACAACATCCACCTGCAAATATCCCTGTGCCATAATTTCCTCGCTCGATTGAATATCGTTCTATTTTATGCAGCGGATGCACACCTGATACATTCCTACACTTATTTTCGACCTTTAAATGCAGAGTTTAAAACCAGCAAAGTTTTTCAGAAGATCTTCCTCCGGATATCCAATGCCAGCATCACGGCGTCCTGTAATATCTCGGACGTCAATATCGTTATTGTCCCCGCCGATGGCTCATCTGCTGAATAAATTTTGTTTTCTTATACCAAAACAGGCATCCGGAAACTTAGATAAGCTTCCAAATGCCTGTCTCTTTTTCTTATTTTCTATCCTTCCATCAGCTTCCTGATCTCCTCTGCAAGAAGCTTCACATTCCTGATCAGGCCGTCAAATGCCCCATATCTGTAAAACCGGATAAACAGGATGCCGACCGGTACAGCGATGATCATTCCTGCAATACCGCGGAACTTGAAACCAAGATAGAGGAAGAATAGTGTTGCAAGCGGCGGAAGTCCCATGCTGTCACCGACGATCTTCGGCTGGATCACCTGACGGATGCCCTGTGTTAAAACATAGAGAACGATAAGGCTGAGCGCATAACCGTACTCCCCGGTAAAGAGCTTTACCACTGCCCAGGGAATCAATGCCGTTCCTGTACCGAACATCGGCAGGAAATCCAGGATCGCGATCGCGATTCCAAGAAAAATTCCATATGGAACTCTGAGGAATAACATTCCGATCACCAACACCACTGCGACCACGAACATGATCTTAAACTGCGCCAGAAAATACCCGCCGATCAACGTCCGGATATCGCTCTTCATCATCCGTCCATACTTGATCACAGGTTCCGGCATAACCTTCCCCACCGTCTCCACAAGCTTATCATGATCTGCGAGAAACAGGTAAGAAGAAAGAAATACAATGATCGTATTCACAAAGACCTCCGGCAGCGTCCGCACTACGCGGCTGCCTGCGGAAGCCGCGATCTTCTGAACAAAATCGCCGATATATCCGCCCACATTCTCCAGCTCGGAAACGATCGTCATCTCTGTGTCTGCAGGAAGATACTTCAAAAGTCCCCCGATCCGCTCGCAGGCCAGATCGACCTCCTCCCGGATCGACGCATAAATTCCTGGCAGTGCCTGACCAAACTCCGTCATTTCCCGGAACACCCAGGAAAACAGCGCATATATGCCAAAGATCACCAGGGCCAGCACACCTGCGATCAGAACCATCGAGCCGTGCCTGCGGACGATCTTCAGCCGCTTTTCAAAAAAGCGCACCACCGGATTTGCGATCGCTGCCACGATCCATCCGATCACAAACGGAAGAAAAAACATCACCAGCCTCAGTCCCCAGACACAGACCAGATAAACTGTGAGCAAAGGAACCAGAATATTTAAAATAATCCCTGCATACTTTCTAAAATTCATTCCATGGACCTCCTAATCCTGTAAAAATCCTGCTGCATTCCATCCGCAGTATTTTACTCAGTCGATCCCCCTTTTTCAGTACTCCACATGATCTCATACGGCTTTACATGCTTTCAAACAAAGTCCGGCTAATGATCTGTACTCCTTTCACCGGTTTTCCCGCCATCACTACTTACAAAGCCCGTACTCCTCTGCAATCTTCTTAAATGCCGGCAGAGACCTCTCGATCTGCTCATAGGACACACAGTAAGCCAGTCTCACGTACCCCGGACAAGCAAACGAACTGCCCGGAACTACCAGCACGTGATGTTTCTTCGCCACCTCGCAAAATTCCTTCTCGTTCTCCACCGGAGACTTCACAAACAAGTAAAACGCTCCATCCGGCTTCGCACAAGTAAATCCATACTCCGTCAGAGCGCCATAGATCAGATTCCTGTTTTTCTCATAAGTCTCCAGATCCACCGTAACCTCATGCTCAATGCAATACTTGATCACCTTCTGAACCAGTGACGGCGCATTCACACATCCGATCACCCTATTCGCGATCGTAGCCGCTCCGATCAGGGCCGCAGAATCATCCACCTCATCCGGAATCACGACATAGCCGATACGCTCACCCGGAACAGAGAGGGACTTACTGTAAGAATATCCCACAACCGCATTGTGATAATACTTCGTCACAAACGGAACCTCAATCCCGCCGTAAGCCAGCTCACGGTACGGCTCATCAGAGATCAGCACGATCGATGTGCCAAACTTCTTTTCCTTCTTCTCCAGGATCGCAGCCATAGCCTTGATCGTCGCCTCATCATACACAACACCCGTCGGGTTGTTCGGGTTGTTGATGATAACAGCCTTCGTCTTAGCAGTGATCTTCGCCTCAAACTCATCAAGCTTCGGCATAAACGTCTCAGTATCCGGAGAAATGACCACAACATTTCCGTCATAGTTTCTCACATACGCATTATATTCCACAAAATACGGTGCAAACACGATAACCTCATCGCCCGGATTTAAAATGCTCTTTAAAATGATATTTAATCCGCTCGCCGCACCCACTGTCATGATCAGGTTCTTAAAGGAAAAATTCGTTCCGAACCGTTTATTTAAGGACTCTGCGATGGTCTGACGGACATCTTCATAGCCTGCATTGCTCATATATCCATGGAGTGTCATGAAATCCTCATTCTTCACCACGTCGAGGATCGCCTCTGTCACCTGCGGAACCGGAACATTCGGGTTTCCAAGGCTGAAGTCATATACATTCTCCCTGCCGTAAACAGCAGCCATTCTTTTCCCTTCCTCGAACATTGCGCGGATCGCGGAATTATTAGCCATAAATGGTTTCATTTTTTCTGATATCATAGCTGTCTCCTCCGTCTGTTGTGTTTAATCTCTAAAAAAATTCCAAAGGCACCGGTCACCACAAAGTAAAACCAGGTCGTAGGATTGGAATACCAGGTTGTAAAAAAAGAGAGCATAAAATAGAGCGCTCCCTGAGAATAGAATAGGTACCACGCCGGATTTCTTCCCGGGTATGTCCTTGCAGAAAGCCATGCGGCAGCCGCTCCCAATACTGATGAAAACAGAAATACACCGGCAATTCCAAAATCATAATACGCGTCATAGAAGAGTGTAACCGTAGTCAGCTCCTCCTTATTCACGTAGATCGGCCAGTCCACTAATGCAGGCTTTATAAACTTAAGCCCCGATAATGCCCAGAGCGGAAACATTCCCTTTAGTCCCATAGAATGGGCCGGAAGCTCCCGTACCAGACAGTCAAAATTGTCGTAATTGTTTGCAATATACATGTAAGGCTGCGTGATAAAGATCGGCGTAGCCGCATTCTTCATCTCAAAGATTCCATTCAGATACGTCACATCATGGCTTCTGGCAATCGTTAAGATCACATAGAGTGGAACAAGTCCCGCCGCTGCCATGAAAAGATACCTGATTTTCCTGTATCCGCTGACGATCATAAATGTCAGCACTGCGAGAATCACCGCAAAGATCAGCTGAAATCTCGATACACAAAGCACCGGGATCAGGAGCGCGATCCCTGTCATAATGAGGGAAACGATTCTTTTCGCCTTCCCCATCTCCCTGTCATAGAACCATAACAGCACTTCCATGGACGGGACCAGTACACATGACACCGTCACATAATGGACCCCGGAAATATGGAAATATGAGTAGGCATGCGGCACTCCCCGAAGGAGAAACGGCACATATCCCAACCGGAATGCCTCAAACAGAAAGGCAGTCAGGGACAGGATTGTCAGCCCGGTAAGTGCAATGAAAATTCTTGTCCCGTATCTCTCCGGGGTCTCCCCCGTAAACTTCAGGGAAAATCCATCTATTGTCTTTTTTTCCTTCTCATATCCAAATTTCTTTTCTGCCAGTGCGTACACATTCCAGAATGCCGCAAAAGCTACAAAAAAGCACGCCCAGGTCTCTAAACTCCAGTCCTTCTGAAGGTTTGACAGCTTCAGGCAGGAGATTCCTTCTCCTCCCACATAAAACAAGGAAAACAGTCCGCGGAGATGAAGCGGATTGCCGCTTTTCCCATATTCCCACAGATAAAGATATAGTGCTGCAAACATCAGTGACATTCCTGATAAGGTAAAATGGGCGCTGAATGCAAAAAGCATGGCAGCGCCGTAACAAATCACATAAACCAGCATATCAGCCTACTCTCCGAGACCGCCATTGATCAGTTCCGTGATCGTTTCCAGAGCTTCCTTTTCGTCCGCTCCCTCACAGATCAATTCGATCTCATCTCCGCACTTTACACATGCCCCCAGCACGCTCAGTACACTTTTTGCATTAGCTGTTGTGTTTCCATATTCAAATTTGATCGAACTCTGAAACCGCAGTGCCTCCTTGCACAGAAGCCCTGCCGGTCTCAGATGAAGACCGGTTGGGTTTTCGATCGTAACTTTTTGCTTTACCATAAGTATTTTTAACTCCTAATTTCGAAATATGGTCTGAAGACCTGTCGCCTGACGTGCTTCCGTCGTCTCCGGCGGGACGATCACCGCGTGTCTTGTCGCAGACGCAGCGGTCTCCCCCTCTGTCTCCGCCTCGCTGCTGCTCTCAGGGGCAGTTTCCGACGCTTTTGTTGTCTCTTTCTCAGTTGTCTCAGGCTCTGTCTCCGTCGCAGACTCCTGTTCCTTTGCGACAGTTACCGTACAGCTGGAAATTCCCAGCAAATCATAGGCAGAATCAAGCTCCCTGTTAAGCGTCGGCTGAACCTGGTGGCTTCCCTCTCCCATTCCAGAGACATTCAGACTCAGGTCCTCAGCCGTAAGCTGCAGGCTGTCAAGTTCTTCCTGAAGCGCACGGATCCGGACTGTGACCGTTCCCGGGTCTGCCCGATAGCTGTAGGAGCTGTCCGCCCCAACATAACTGGCAGCGCTGATGCGGACCGTATATTCCCGTTCCTTCAACTGCTCCACCGTAAGTGTCACCGTGATCTCGGAACTGTCCTTCCCAGCCAGGGAAACTCCCTCCGGCAGATAATCATTCAGATCAATAGTCTTCACGATATTTGCCCTCGCGCCGGAAACATCAAGCTCTTCCTTCGGGATCGTGATCGTATTTAAGGATGCCAGAGCGCTCTTTAATCCGACCACCGGGACACTCTTAAGTCCGCACTCCACACCTGTGTAGCGATAACCGCCCGCCACCTCACCGGTGACATCGAAATCCAGGCTCAGATTCTTCACTTTCAGGATCTCCATGGTATAATCGACACTCTTGCAGTTACTGATCAGACGATCGCTGATCGTAATGCTGTTTTTGTTCGCGTCATAGAACTTCGGTTCCTCCGAATCGCTCCAATCCGCGTTCTTTCCGTCTAAGTTGATCTCGATTCCGACGCTGCTAATCTGTCCGATCAGGGATTCCGGACCTTCAACCGTAAGTGTCTCCGGTGACAGTGTCACCTTGCCAGTCTGGTAGCCGTCCTCAAGCATTCCCGTCGTCATGACGCCGATGGTAAATGTCTTCCTCTGAAGCGGTTCCGTCTCGATCTTGATCGTTCCCGTCCGGCTCACCGGCATGGAGACCAGGTATTCGGAGTGGTTTAGGACCTCGACCTTGATCGGGATCGCGCCTGTCACGGACCACATGTCTGTCATATCCGCGTACGCCCGGAAATCTGAGGAACGGATCCGATACGCATTTGTCGTCTTTACCTCATACTGAACTGTGGTTGTCGATTTTCCGACAACCGCATATGTCAGGTTGTTCTTCGTGAGGACGTCGCTGTTAATGATCTCTACTGGCACCTCCACAGTATCCGTCATGACCGGATCCGCCACATTGACGACCCCCAGCCAGACTAAAAAGGCACACAGGAAGGAAATCAGCAAAAGTCCCCATCGTCTATTCTGCTTTTCTTTCATTTTTATGCCATCCCTTCAAGAGTTTGAACGGGCCGGATACCGTCTCCTCCTCCGGCTTTGCAGCGATCGCAAGCTTTAACTCTTCCGGACTGTTGATCCTTCTGAGACTTCCGCCCTCCGCCAGGGATACCCGTCCAGTCTCCTCGGAGACTACAACGGTCAGGCTGTCCGTGTTCTCACTGATTCCAAGAGCCGCACGGTGTCTTGTTCCCAGGTCTTTGCTGATGCTCAGGTTATCAGAAAGCGGCAGATAACAGGTCGCAGAGGTCACGCGGTTTCCACGGATAATGATCGCGCCGTCGTGAAGAGGCGTATTGTGTTCAAAAATATTGATCAGAAGCTGGCTCGTGACGATTCCGTCCACCGGGATTCCCGTGCGTTCGATCTCCGGAAGCGGAGTGTCGCGCTCGATGACGATCAGGGCTCCTGTCTTTACTTTTCCCATTTCAAAGGCCGCACGGGTAATCTCATTTACGGTCTTCTCTGTATATCCTTCCTGCTGTCTGGAATTCTCAGAAATAAAAAGGTCTGTGATGATATTTTTGCTTCCGAGCTGCTCCAGCGCTTTTCGAAGCTCCGGCTGGAAGATAATGATGAGGGCTGTCAATACGAGCTGGCCCATATGGTTGATGATCCAGGTGATCGTATTTAAATGGAGCATCGCCGCCAGCAGGTAAAAACCAACAATGATCATACCACCGCGGAGAAGCACTCCCGCTCTCGTCGACTTCACCCATAAAAGGACTTCATAGATCAGAACTGTGAGGATCAGAATTTCAAAAAGATTCGACAATGTGATCTTCGGAATAAATGTAAACCAGGAATACATATTCCCAAGAAATTCTGTCATTTTGTTACCTCCGTACAATTATTCACGAGTTTCGTTCTTCTCATGTCTCACATTTTTTCTCGAATAAATCCGCTGTACCTTCACATCCGGTGCAGACACCGTGAGCTTCGGGACAGCTTTCACATAGTAATAGTAGTCATCGTCTTCATACTGCAGATACTCTGTTCTCGTATAATCCACCGCGAACACAAAGAACTGGTAGATCAGGGCGATCACCACCGATGCGACGATTCCAAAGATCATGGAACCTGCGGATACCGGAAGGTTGAAATTGAAATCACCGATAAAGATCACTGCAAGCTGTGTGATCACTCCCGCAACGATGGCGATGGACCAGGAGTAGTCTACTGAAAGATTTTTAAGGATGAAGACCACAAGGATCGCAGCGGCAAATGCAGCCACCATGACCCACATCAGCTCATTTCCAAATACATTCTTTACGATCTGGATAAACCGGTCTGCCATCTCCGCCATCGAACTTCCCGTCAGTGTTCCCGCATTTTGCTTTAAATACATCAGAATATAGTAGATGCAGACACCGCTGCACACAGGAACGATGGACACAAGGCTTCCAGAAAGTCCTACCACAAGCGGCACCACATACGGAATCCGCAGGAAGAACAGTAACGGTGTCAGGAGAAGCAGATATCCGTCACCCGGCCGGAATCCGTAGTAAAGGACGGTCACCGCCAGCACGAACACAAAGATGACCAGAGCGATCTCCAGAGACACCTGGGCAACATGGATCAGGATAAAAACACTGGCCAGAAACGCTGTCACTCCATATGGAATAAAGGAGGCAACCAGTCCCATCACCACCGGGATCAGCGGATTCTTAAGTTTCGACATAAAACCTACATTCGCGTTAATCAGCCAGAACGTAAGGAATCCCACCAGGAATTTTACGACCGGTACGATGTAAATATTATACTTTCCATAAAATTGTTTCAGTTTTTCCTTGAATACTAAAAGTCCGATCACTTACTCTTTTCCTCCCCGTTTTCCTTTGCAGGCTACTGGTCATATTTTTTATCAAGGCGCCGCAGCTTTGCCTGATAGATCTTCAGTCTTCCGGCTGCTTCGTCATAACGTCTCGAATAGATCTTCCAGGTCACAACAAGATATGCGAGAAGTCCCGCAGCATAGTAGAATACAAGGCGCACCCCGAGAGAGATCAGGTCATCCACCGCCATGACGTTGAGCAGATCATCGAACCGGTAAAGGACCCACAGCACCAGGCACAGGCACACGGTCAGCGAGTACGCGATAAAAGACCGGATCAGATGGCTTCCAACGTAGTCGCTCTTGAAATACCGGTTTGCCGGGATGGATTCCTTCATCATTTTCTTTTCAAACATGGCGATACCCGTCATCAGCCGGATCTTCTCCTCATTTAACATGGCAGTCTCCTTTTTCCATCATTTAAAGCCCAGCAGCTGCACAATAGATCTGCACACTTGCTGCGCTGACCGTAAAAAAGTATGGGCTGGAAAGCAAAAATCCCATCGACAAAACCGATCCGGAATGGATTTTTGCTTGTAACTGCGAAGAATCTTAGCAGTTATGAAACAAATACCAATATAACACACTTTCCCGCGCTTGGCGAGACGAAGTCCCTACATTTATGAAAATTTTAAGGAAAATGTAACGGTTCCGGCAACAATTTTGTTACCTGTTTAATGTCTCGATAAATTTTCCAAATGCCTCACGCCCCGCCTCTGTGCGCTTATAAACGCCCGCATCCTCAAGGACATTCGCGAACACATGGCCGACCTCATCCTGTAAGATCTCCATCACATTATCCTTTGTGATCTTCGCATATTTCGGAAGGAACTCTTCTACCCAGTCTGCATGTTTTGCGATGGATTCCTCGCTGCGGATGTCCTTTCCTTCCACGATATAGTCGGCAAGCAGGGCAAGCTCATCCTTCAATCTCGACGGAAGAACTGCCAGGCCCATGACTTCGATGAGTCCGATGTTCTCTTTCTTGATGTGGTGGAGCTTCGGGTTCGGATGGAACAGACCTAACGGACGTTCCTCCGTGGTGCGGTTATTTCTCAGTACCAGATCCAGCTCAAACTTTCCGCCACGGAATCTCGCGATCGGGGTGATCGTGTTATGTGGCTCCCCGTCTGTCTCCGCGTAGATATCCGCGTCCGCGTCTGTATATCCGCGCCATGCAGTTAAGATCTTATCCGCAAGATCCACAAGGCGTTCTTTCTTCTCACTGCGGATCCTGATCACGGACATCGGCCATTTTACGATTCCTGCTTCCACATCCTCGTAACCGCTCACTGTAAAACTTTTCTCCACCGGTGCTTTCGCCATCGCGAAGGTGTATCTTCCGCCCTGGAAATGGTCGTGGGTCAGGATGGAACCGCCGACGATCGGGAGATCCGCGTTGGATCCCAGGAAATAATGCGGGAACATGGTCACAAAATCAAATAACTTTTTGAACGTATTCCGGTCGATCTTCATCGGGGTGTGTTTTCCGTTGAAGACGATGCAGTGCTCATTATAGTAGACGTACGGGGAATACTGGAAGCCCCAGGACTCGCCGTTTAAGGTCAGCGGAATGATCCGGTGGTTGTTTCTCGCCGGATGGTTGATTCGGCCCGCGTAGCCCACGTTTTCCATACAGAGCAGGCATTTCGGATATCCGCTCTGCTTCATGGTTTTTGCAGCGGCGATAGCTTTCGGGTCTTTCTCAGGCTTTGAGAGGTTTACCGTGATGTCCAGGTCGCCGTACTCCGTCTTCGTGATCCACTTCAAGTCCTTGCAGACACGGTAGCGGCGGATATAGTCGGAGTCCTGGCTCAGTTTGTAGAAATAAGCCGTTGCGTCCTCCGGGGATTTTTCATACTCCCCGCGGAATTTCTTTACAACCTCGCTTGGGCGCGGCATCAGGCAGTTCATGAGTCTCGTGTCAAAAAGATCCCGGTATACGACGCTGTTGTTTTCAAGGATCCCCTGCTCTGCAGCGTAGTCGGTGAGCGCGTTTAACGTATCTTCCAGGCTGATCTCGTCTGTAATCTCGCCAGGCTCCTCGTATTCGGACATTTTCAGTACTTCCAGGATCTGGTTTCTTGCGTAGATCTCATCTTCGGCTTCGATAAGTCCGGTCGTTCTGCCGTACTGAACCAGTTTCTTTATTGACATTTCAATCATGATCGAATTCCTCCGTTTTTTTACGGTATATTGACAGATTTAAGTATAACGTGCGTATCTTCTTGTTTTCGCTGCACAAAAACAAGAAGCACAGGGCGGCCGCCCTATATCAATCTGCTCTGCAAAAACACTTATACAAGTAAACTTGCAGCGCGTTTTTTGCAGAACAAATTGCCGCACCTGCAACCTGTTACATTTTATTATAATAAATTTACCACCCTAATACAATCGCTATTTTATTTTTTTATCCCCCGCATCGCACGCTGAAGCCGCTCCGTAATGATTCCGCCGACGATTCCGATCAGTGTTCCCGCGATGCATCCGGCTGCCAGAAGAAATGGCAGATAATAAAATACCCCTGGTGTCTGGACGATAACTGCCGCAAAGGTGATCTGGCCGATATTGTGGGCAATACCGCCAAGAACGCTGATGCTGACCTGGGAGAGTTTTCCGGTCTCCTTCAATACCGCCATCACAAACAAGCTTAAAAAGCTTCCAGACAGCCCATAGATCATGCTGTAGGGATTTCCAAATGACAGTCCCACAAGAACGATGCGGATCAGGGTCACGGCGATAGTTCCGGGGATTCCAATTAAATAGAGCCCCACCACCGTTACAAGGTTCGCCAGTCCCAGCTTTATGCCTGGGACTGGGATCGGGATGGGAATCATTGTCTCAACAAAACTCAGCACCATGGCAAGGGCAATCAGGAGCCCATACAATGCCACAGTTATTGCCTTTTTTTCTCGATTCATCGGATCTATTCTCCTCTTTCTTGACTTTCAAAAGTTCATTTGTTAGAATAAACCGGATATCCGGCAGTGCAGCTTCTGATATTTTGTACGACAGGCACGAGTGCCTGCTGCGGTCTGCGTTTTCGTATTAATATACAAAATTTCCGCTGTCGAATGAGCTTATAATATTTATCGTACAGGAAGTATATAACACATGAATAAAAAAACAATATTTGGCCTCTGTGCCGCCGGTCTCCTCTTTGTTTCCGGCATGACATTGAGCGGATGTGGAACAAGCAGCGGACCGGGACTTCTCACACAGGAGACTCCTCTCAGCCGTTCCGATTTTCTGCTCAACACCTTCGTCACCATCACGCTCTACGATTCCGACGACTCCTCTATCTTAGACGATTCGATGGCACTTTGTAAAGAGTATGAGAATATTTTCAGCAAGACCTTAGAGACCAGCGAGCTCTACAAGATCAACCATCGGACCTCCGACACTGTCACGGTCTCCGACGACATGGCAGCGCTTCTGGCAAAAGGTCTGGAATACTGCG
This sequence comes from Pilosibacter fragilis, assembly GCF_032490495.1. NCBI lineage: Bacteria > Bacillati > Bacillota > Clostridia > Eubacteriales > Clostridiaceae > Pilosibacter > Pilosibacter fragilis. The sequence continues at coordinate 98,597 of NZ_JAVYJB010000006.1, forward strand.
AGAAATCTGACGGTGCCTTTGACATTACGATCGAGCCGTTGAGTTCCCTCTGGAATTTCACAAGCGGCGAGGCCGTGATCCCGGATGAAGCAGACATCGAAGCAGATATTCCGAAGGTGGATTACCACAACCTCGTCCTCTCCGGAAATACGCTGACATTCCTCTCCCCGGATACCACCATCGACCTGGGTTCCATCGCGAAGGGCTATATCGCCGACCGGATCAAGGAACAGCTCCTGGATGCCGGTGTGGAGAGCGCCATTATCAATCTCGGCGGAAACGTCCTCTGCATGGGCGAAAAGCCGGACGGAAGCAAATTCAACATCGGGCTGCAGAAACCTTTTGCGGACAGGGATGAGACATTTGAGGTGCTTGGGATCAAGGATCTCTCCGTCGTGACATCCGGTGTCTACGAGCGGCATTTTGAGATCGACGGAAAGAATTACCATCACATTTTAAACCCGGCAACCGGGTATCCTTACGATAATGGACTGATCTCCGTGACGATCCTCTCCGAGGAGTCCGTTGACGGGGATGGTCTCTCCACCACCTGCTTTTCCCTTGGCCTGGAAAAAGGACTGGAGCTTGCGAATTCCCTGGATGGAATCTACGCATGCTTTATCGATGAGGATTACAATGTTTACTATTCGGATGGAATGGAAGACTTTATTATCAAACAGTAATATTTAGATCAGACAGTCTCCCGGATTTTTTGCCCGGCGCTGATGCAAAACACGAAACAGTTACCATTACACTATTTTCAGGGATTTTTTATGACAGAAAGCAAAGATACGAAACAGAAACTTTTAAAAAAACAGGATATGATCCTGATCGCCGTAATACTTGCGGCAGCCGTTCTTCTTTTTCTCGGGGCAAAATTGATGCATAAAAGCCCTGCGGAGATCGTTGAAGTTTCCGTCGATGGAAAAGTAGTCGAAATCCTCGATCTCGCAAAAGATCAGGAACTCACTATAGACAGCGTGTCCGGCGGCACAAACCACCTGATCATCAAAGATAGGGAGGCGTGGGTCTCCGAGGCCACATGCCCCGACAAGATCTGTGTCCACCAGGGAAAGATCCATCTGGACGGCGAGATCATCGTCTGCCTGCCCAATAAGATGACGGCACAGATCAAGAGCAGAAAATAGACAGTGCAGTCAGTGCGGTAAGCGTGCAAAATTGCTGAACAATTAGTCTGAAATTGTGACTGTTCTGCAGGTCTGCGCACTTACTGCGCTGACTGTAAGAAAACATAAGCCGGAAGGCAAAAAACCTGAGAGGTCTCAACACAGCTCCTCAGGTTTTTATTATACTGGTCAGCAATACGCTCTTACTCCGCCAACCCCATCTTCTTCATCTCTTCCGCAACGGAATCCTCGCAGGATCTCATGGCGAGGATCGTCATTTCCATTAACTTCGGCAGTTCCCAGCCGAGATTCCCGGCACCTTTTGTGATGACGTCCCTGGAACATCCTGCAGCAAATTTCTTATCTTTAAATTTCTTCTTTAAGCTGGACACTTCCATGTCCTTCGTACTCTTTGATGGGCGCATCTTCGCTGCCGCCCAGATCAGACCGGTCAGCTCATCTGCCGCGAAGAGGACTTTTTCCATCTCGTGCTCCGGCTTCGCGTCGATCCACTCGTGGATTCCGTATCCGTGGCTGCAGACCGCATGGATCACCTCATCCTCGGCTCCGCCCTCTTTTAAAAGACGCGGCGCGATCAGGCAGTGCTCCTCCGGATACTCCTCGAAATCGATATCATGAAGGATTCCGCAGATCTCCCAGAATCCGGCCTCATCTCCGTATCCGAGTTCATTCGCGTACCATTTTAAAACGCCCCCGACAGTCAGGCCATGGAGAATATGGAATGGCTCTTTGTTGTATTTTCTGAGGAGCGCGATGGCGTCCTCTCTCGTCAGTTTTGTCTGCATGATTTTATGCCTCCGTACTTATAAATTTTCTGTAACTGATATGTACCTTCATAGTTACCAATTATCTTTCTTATCAGTATAACAGAATATTCCTATAATTCAAGTATGATAGTAGGATTTTTATAACATTTTAAAACAGGCCCATTCATCGATTCATGTCTGGAAAAATAGACCTCTACATCCAGAATTTTTCCATCACGATCTTCTCCGCATACTCAAAGTCCCAAAGTTCAACATTCCCGGCTGTCACCACCGGATCACTGTCGATGACGATCCCGTCGACCATGTAATCCCGCTGTCCCACCGGCGTTCCTTCCCGGACCGGAGCATGGAGCGATTTTGCGATCTTTGTCCTTACCTGGACCTTCTCATCGTTTCCCAGCAGAACACGGAGAGGGGTCTTATCCGCGTTTTCAGTCCCGATCTCTACCTTAACCCTGTACCCCACGCCATTTTCCACCGGAACTGCAGTTTCCTCCCCGAGTCCCTTTTTCTCTATCTCCTTATACTCAAAGTTTTTATCCCCGTATGTCACAAGTTTCCGCACATCCTGCCACTTATAGGTCTTGTGGGGCGGCCACCCGCAGCCCAGAAGCGCCGCTATGAACAGCTTCTTCCCCTTTTTCACTGCACCAACATAACAGTATCCAGCCTTTCCCGTGAATCCGGTCTTTCCACTGACCGCACCTTCCATGGATGTCAGGAGAGCATTATGATTGACGCAGGAGAAACTCCGTATCCCGGAAAGGTCGGAAAAGGCGTGGGACGGTGCTCTTGTGATGGCAAGGAACTCTTCTTTTGCCGGGGAGAGCACGATGCAGTATCTGAGGATCCGCGCCAGGTCTGCCGCAGTGGTGGAATGAATCTTCCCACTCTCCTTATCCTCCGCATCCAACCCGTTGGGCGTCAGAAAATATGTATCATCACAGCCAAGTTCCGCTGCCTTCCTGTTCATCATGTCCGCGAAATCTTCCACGCTGCCCCCGACCGCTTCCGCGATGGCCACTGCGGTGTCATTGTGGGATTCCAGCATCAGGGAGTAAAGAAGGTCTTCCAGTCGGTATTTCTCCCCTTCTCTCACATGCAGCTTCACCTCCGGCATGGTCGCCGCCCGGTCTGAGATCCCGACTTCCGTGTCCAGCCCGGCATTCTCCAGGGCAAGGATGCAGGTCATGATCTTCGTGGTGCTGGCCATGGGAAGGACTTCCATCTCGTTTTTTCCGTACAGAATCCGCCCTGTATCGCCGTCAAGCAGGACAGCGGAGTGAGAATTCAGGTTCAGCGGATCGGTCTTCACCTTCGATCGCACCACCGCTGATTCCAGCGTCTCCCCATTCTCGGACCGGATCACCGATACGACCGGATCCTGTGCAGCCTGCAGCCCGCTGCTTTCCCTGTATAAATGATCTCCGGGAACTGCCGCTGCCAAAAGCAGGAGTCCCCCCAGGCACAACTGCAGAATCGGGGATGGTCCGGGTCTGCGTTTTTCCTTTTCTTTCCCCAAGGTCCATTCACTGAGCCGCGCCAGCACCATTCCTGCTATATTTTTATTTTTCCACATTTTTCAGAACTTCCGCCGCATATTTGTAACAGCATATGCGGATGTTTTCTGAGACTTGCCGGACAATTTTTCCTATGATACAATGAAATACGCTGAAATAACTTTGAGATCATTTCTACGTGTCCGTGATGTTATGCAGCCGAAATATCTGCGGACATCTGGTGTGTTGAATTATTATATTTTTAAATAAAAAGGGATTTATCATGAATATCGTTTTGATTTACACAATTAAAGAAGCCGACAGCGGTCGTTCCATCGCCGCCTTTCTCATGGATTCCGGCTATTCTTCCCGCCTGGTGGTTCATCTTCGAAACACCGAGGGCAGTTTTCTCCTAAACGGAAAAACTGTTTTTTCCAACACAGTCCTTCAGCCGAAAGATCAGTTGCGCGTCCATGTCACGGAGAAAAAAACTTCCGACCAGATTGTCCCTGTTCCCATGGACCTCTCCGTCGTTTTTGAAGACGAACATGTTCTCGTGATCGATAAACCTGCCGGAATGCCGGTCCACCCGTCCCAGGGACACTATGAGAATACCCTGGCAAACGGGATTGCATGGTATTACAGGAATGAGGAGTCTCCTTTCGTGTTCCGGGCCGTAAACCGGCTGGACCGGGACACATCAGGGCTTGTGCTTCTCGCAAAGAATCCCTACAGTTCCTGCGTTCTCTCTGATGCCGTGAAGGACCACACGATTCACAGGGAGTACGCCGCCATCGTCTCCGGGAAGACGGACGCATCCGGCACCATCGATCTTCCGATCGCAAGAAAGGACGGCTCCACCATCGAGCGGGTCTTGGATCCAGAGCGGGGTGAGACCGCTATAACCCATTACCGGACATTTGCCTACAACAAGAACGCTGACCTCTCCTTCATCCGCCTCCTCCTGGAGACAGGAAGGACACACCAGATCCGCGTCCATATGAAAGCCATCGGGCATCCGCTGCCAGGGGATTTTCTCTACTGCCCGGACTACCGTTTTATCGACCGTCAGCCGCTCCATTCCACATATTTAAGCTTTTCCCATCCGGTGACCGGAGAAAAGCTTGAGTTCTCCGCCCCGCTGCCGGGGGACATGAGGAAACTGTTTCCAAACATAAAAGATCCGTCAGGTCCTGTCTTTTATTAAGGCAGATCCCGGCGGATCTTATTTACGCGAACAACGAGCCAAAGTCCGCGCATGCGCGGGACCTTGGCGACTGTCGCGATAACAAGGGGAAACTCGCGAAGCGTGTTTTCGCTTGTTTCCATGTCCGGTTCTTTTCTGGCTCTATATCCTTTTTACAGTAATGTAAAAGCAAAAACTTATCTCTTAATGCGTATCATCAACCACCCTGAATCCTAAGTCCTTTCGGATAGTGATTCTTCAGCATCCCGCCAGCCGCCTTCGCAAACCCCAGTGACATGCCGCCGGTAGTCACAAGAACCCAGCCTTTTGCCGGGATGTTCGGTTCTTCAAGATCCTCCGCCCGCAATGTCTCTCCACGGAGATACCGCAGCGCAAGATCCTCCGATCCGACCTCCACACTCTGTCTCACATCACTTTTTTTCAGTGCCAGAGCCAACGCATGGGACGGCTCAAATCTGTCTTTTTTCGCGCTTCCAAGGTGCAGGCCCGGTCTCAATACCTTAAGCCCCATAAGACCCGGCATCACCTCCGGGACGAGATACAGGTTCTCTCCAAACATCAGAAATTTCTTTCCATTTTCCAGATGTTCCATGTCTTTCAAATTCTCTTTTTCAAATGCCCGGAACGCAGCGACCGCTTCCGTGAGCGCCGCATCCTCTTTCGCACGTCCGTTTTTACGTCCGCCCTTTTTGCTGTTTTTCTTTCCGTCTGCGTTCTCTGTACGTTCCACAGCATCCCAGGATCTCTCACCTTTCACAAGCAGCGCCATGAAATGCCCCTCTCCGTCCGCAAGATGCGGCCAGATCCTCACGGTCTTTTTCAGCTCCTCGTTCCCATCTGCCCATTCCGGGTGACCGGCGGAAAAATATTTTGCAAGCTCCGGCTGCACCACTGAAAACTCCGGATGGCGCTCAAGGAATCTTGCTATGCTCTGCTCGTTCTCCTCGGGCGAAAATGTGCAGGTGGAGTAAACGATCCGCCCGCCACCCTTTAACATCGCCGCCGCACAGTCCAAGATCCCGTCCTGCAGCCCCGCGCACTGTTTTACATGATCTGGGCTCCACTCATTTCTGGCATTCTCATCCTTTCGGAACATTCCTTCGCCGGAACACGGGGCATCCACCACGATCCCGTCAAAAAATTCCGGAAACTCCGGGGCAAGCCGGAACGGATCCATGTTCGTCACCACGGCATTCTCCACACCGAGGCGCTCAATATTCTGGGACAGGATCTTTGCGCGGGCAGGATGGATCTCATTGCAGACTAAAAGCCCATGTCCTCCCATTTTTCCGGCAAGATGAGTGGATTTCCCTCCCGGCGCCGCACAGAGGTCCAGGATCTGCTCTCCGGGCTTTGGAGACAGTGCTTCTGCCACAGACATGGCGCTTGGTTCCTGGATATAGTATGCCCCAGCCTCGTGGAACGGGTGGCGTCCCGGGCGCATGTCTGCCTCGTAGTAAAATCCCTCTTCTGCCCAGGGAACTCTTGCGAGTCCCTTCAGGTAATCTCCAAGGGGTTCTCCTTCCTCCGGCATCTCCCCGCTCTTCTGCTTTAATGGGTTGACCCGCAGACCGAATTTCCGCTCCGCGTCGTAGCTTTTAAAAAATGATTCCGCATCACTGCCGAGAAGCTTTTTCATCTTCTCCACGAACGCTTCCGGCAGCTCTCTCTTCGTTTCTTTTTCCATAATCTCCTGATCTCAAAAACGCCCGCCGGGGATGATCCCAGCGGGCGCTCAAGTCCTAAAGTCCTAGTTTCTGGTAACTATTCAGTACCTTCATAGTTACACGCAAAAATCCATTCCAGATCAGCTTCGCTGATGGGATTTTTGCCCTCCAGCCTATGTTTTCTTACGGTCAGCGCAGCAAGGGCGCAGACCTACTGAACAGTTACAGTTTCTGTTCTTTTGCAGGCGGCACATCCAGGATATATCCATCTGCAAGACTGTGTCTAAACACATTTGCCCAGCCATATGTCCATCCGGACATAGCTAAACTATCATCTCAACTTACAGCTCGATCTTGTAATCGTCTGCGCCGATACCGTTTACTACATAGTAAGCAGCGCTCTCTTCCGGCTTTACATAGATCTCGATGGTCTTGATATCGCCGACTTTGTTGCCTTTCTTTGTGTAGGCTTTCTTAACAGCTGCAATGAGGTCTTTCTCTGTAACTTCCCTGCCGGCGAACTGTACAACTACGGATGTCTTGATGTCCTTTGCTGTTGTTCTCTTTGCCGGAGCTTTCTTTGCTGTCTCTTTCTTCGGCTCTTCTGCTTTCTTAGCTTCTGCCTTCGGAGCCTCTGCCTTTGCTTCTGCCTTTACTGTCTTTGTCTCTGCTGCCTTTACTTCTACAGTGCTATTGCTAACCGGTGCTGCAGCCATTTTCTTTGCTGCGGCTGCGATTGGATTCTTCTTTGCCATAATGATATCCTCCTGAAAAATGTTGACACACAAAACTGTTTTCCTGTCATTTCCTGAGTTGTCGTACTAAATAATCGTCATAGCGCATTATAAGCCCTCGTTAGGATTTTGTCAATAAAATCCCGTAAAACTGGTATTTGTAAGCAAAAAAGATCCGGCAGAACACATATCCGAAAGTATCCTGCCGGATCAAAATACCAGCTTTATTTTTTGAATTATTCCTGCAGCTTAAATCCCGGGATCACATCGCTCCACTTGTTGATTCCGATGATCTTCTTCGCAAATTCCGTATACTTCAGAGATTTATTTGTATCAATATATTTGAATACGTTGTAAATATTCTTCGGCATAACGGCGATGACCCTGTTCGGGCTTGACATGTCAACTGTCCAGAGACCAAACGAGCAGGACTGCTCTACCTCGATCACCGCATCGACCTGACGGTTTAAGATAAACGCGTCGATATACGGGTTGTTGTCCACAAGATAGTACGCGTAGGCAAATGCCGCCGCCTGGATATCATAGACATCTCCCCGGGTCGCGCTCTTTGATGTAAATCCCTCCTCAGAGAGAATGATATGACGGACATTTCCGCCTGCATCGCGCATGATATCCTTCTGGAAGTAATCCGTCAGGACGTTGAGGTTTTTGAAGTTTACGACCGGTGAATCTTCGGTATTATTGACAGCTCCCGTCTGATCATCATCCCAGAACTCCGGCTCCGTCATCGGATGCGGGTACGGGTGGTAGGCAAGTCCCCACTCGATATTCCCCTCGTCACGGATATCGGCGTTGAAGCGGTCAATAAAGTCCTTTGCGCCATACATCAGGTTGGAGTTTGCGCGCTTCCACTCATAGTCTGTGGAGAAGAATACTCTCGCGTTGCGGCTCTGGCTCTTGATTGCTGTGTAGGCCACACGGAATACCTTTGAGTAGAGCTTTGTATAGGAATCAATGTCCATCGGACCGGTGTAGTTCCAGTTTAAGTTGTTGTTGATCTCATTTCCGACGATCCAGTTGCTGACACGGCCATAGTCATCGTGGGCACCGGAATAGCGCTCTGCCATAAAGGAGAGCAGCGCGCGGGTCGTCTCATATCCCTGCTCCGTGGAGACATTAAAACCGTAGTAGAAAGCTTCCTTTCTCTTCGCAAGCCCGGCTTCGTGAAGCTCCGGGTAGTTGTCGTTCCAGCCATTTAAAAGGATCGCCGTCACAACGATTCCTTTCGCGGAGAACGCACTGATCATCTTATCATAATCCTTGATGAGATCACCGTTGAAGTTGTAGGTCTTTCCGTTGTATTTGTATTTTAAATTACCGCCCACAAGCTGGTGATACGGGATATTGACCGTCGTGTGCTTTACGCCCAGGTTCAGCGCGTCGCCGAGCATATCGAGCTGGATCAGAAGTCCTTTTTTGCTCATCGGCTCCGGGTAATCCTCGCGATATTTTGCCACATCGCCCGGGTTCGTCACATAGATCGCATTGCTGATCGGGGTGTAGGTGCTGCCGGTCTTTAACGCAACCACGAATCTGGAATAGAGCATCGTATCCGTGGAATCACCGCTGTATTTTAAGGTGAATTTTAACTTGTCGGATTTGTTGCTCCATGCGATGTAGTCCGTTCTGGAGCCTATCTCAGACTCATATGGGTGAAGCTCGAACAGATAATAATAGCCATCATCCGGAGTTTCCCCCTCATTTAAAGCGCCGGCCGTGGCTGTTCCTGTGACGGAAATGCTGTTTCCGTTCTCTACTGAACAAGCCTTCAGCCTTGCGCTGTCATAAGCAAAGCTTGTGAAACATCCCACCGCCGCGGTCATCAGAAGTCCCATAAGAAACGCCGCACCGCTGCGGAATAATGTTCTTTTTTTCATGTCGTTTTCCCGCCTTTCTTTTTTGCCTAAACTATTTTATCATCTGGGTTTTGATGATTCAATTACGATTCCCTTACGATTTTACGGCAATCTGCCGCCTTTTTCGCCATCTTTGCGGCATCAGGACCGCCGGAACCGACCGATTTTGATACAAAATATAAGCACATTCTTTCCGTCATGGTGAACTACATCGGCAATTGAATTACCGAGCATCTGATTACGAAGCATAACTTCATAGTTTCAGAGGTGCGTCCATAACACCCTTACTGCTACCCGAATGGGTTACACAGCTACTTTTATTATTTCTGGATTCTTCAGCCCGGTTACGGGCATATCAATTTCTTCGCCGGATACGGCATGATATTTTCTTAAGATGTTATAAGCACCTACTGCATCTGCATTGTAGATCACGGTATCTACAATGTAGATGCCGCGCTTCTTCCGATTCTTTTTCTCTGCATAAATGCGCGATACTTCTTCTGACTGTGGCGGACATTGACTAGAATAACTTTCTTCTTGTCTTATCAGGCGAATCCCTTGCATTTTAAGCTTATATTCTAACTGCATATAGATACGGGCATATGGCAGGCTGTGAAGCTTCTGGTTCGTTTTCCTTCCCAGATTTTTTTCTTCGCGAATCCCCTTTATATCTCCGATTACAACCGTATGAATATTATTCTTCACGCAATAGTTCGTAATATACCGGGTCATCTTATGTATATAATCTTTGATACGGTTATTTTTCTTCCGATAGAGCTTCAGCAGATGTTTAGATGTTTTCGAGCACTCCTTTTCCCGTGCGGACCGGATCCTGTCCCATTGTGACTGGACTCTTGCAATTTCCTTGTTATAAAAATAAGAAAGTGAAAGATATTTTCTCCCAAGAATAAAAGTTTTTCCTGCATTATCATAACAGGTCATAAGATTATGCAAACCAAGATCTATCGACAGATAACGCCCATTGTTTTCTTCAGGCAAAACATCTTCCACCTCATAGATAACAAGAATTCTGCTGGTTCCATCATTTGCCGGAGGGTATATTTTTATCTGTTTTATGGTATCCATGTTTGAAAAAACAGGATTTTTCAAATAAAGGTATGCAGCATGAATATCATAGATATCGGCCATATATTCCTTCAGCTTTTTCGGTAAAGAAAGTCTTACATGGGAAGAATTTCTTTCATGTTGAATGCCATTTTGCATATAGGTAATTGGCATTTTATCTTTCTTGTATCTTGGCGATCCCGGATTCTCGATACCACCACTTTCTTTAAGCCGGTAAAAGGATTTCCATGACTTATCCAAAAGTTTGCAGATTTCCTGTGCGGTCTGTGATGGGAGTGATTTGAACCACAGATCATCTTTATGTTTTGACTTTTGATAATACCAGTCCGGATATTTTTCCAGTCCCAGGATTTTGTAGTTGTTTCTCTCATAATTACAGACATTCCAAAGTTTGTAAGCCGCATAACACATGTGCCCTACAATATTGGCATCATTTTTGTTTAATACAATGCTTGTTTCATGTGTTAACAGCATATTTACCTCCTTTCTAGTATGATTTACTCTGGTGCTCAATATAACGGCGAATATTTTCCTCAGATACCGCTCCGATCGTTTCCACATAATAGAAATGGTTCCACAGTTCTCCCTTCCACAACTGGTTTCTTATTTCCGGAAAAAGTTCGAATAATTTTCTGCCGGTGATCCCCTTCAGATACTTGACAATTGCTGTTATTGACAGCTTTGGTGGAGCTGATACAAAGCAATGGACATGATCTCCTTCACCACATTCAAGCAAATGAACGGTAAAGCCTTTATCGTCAGCTATCTGCTGCACTAGTTCCTGCAGATATTCCTCAACTTCTGGGCTTAATATCTTCCGTCTGTATTTCACTGACCATACCATATGGTAGTTAATATTACACACACAGGTTCTGTAATGTATTAGATTTTCTTTCATGCATATAGTATATCATGCCAAGCAAAAGCATGCAACAAGAAGCCGAAAGTATGTTCGAATTATTTATTGTATATTCCAGCACTGATGTCATAAACTTAAATGACTTAAATGCGAATAGTAAAAAATCTTATTATACTATTTATGATGTGCAGATATGCACAATCCTGCGCTTTCATCTCGGTAATTGAATTGCCGAGGATTCCCGCTTATTGTCCTAAAAAACCTCCAGAACAAGTGCCGCCAGATTCGCCGCGAAATGGAACACCACCGGTGCCTTCACAGTGTTCGTTTTTTCCATAAGATATGCCAGGATCAGCCCCATAAAGAAGCTGTAGATTCCCTGCACAAGTTCCCAGTGGAACACACCGAAAAACGCCGCGGTCATAAATGCTGCCGCCGGGGCGGATACAAGCTCCTTGCATCTTCCATAGAGAACGCCGCGGAAAAAATATTCCTCAAGGATCGGGGATGCCGCCAAAAGCACCACAGTCTCCAGCCACAGATTTCCTGTGAACAGGCTCTCATCTGCCAGGGCCGCGCCAGAGATCTGAAACGCTCTCACCGCAAGGCCGAACGCCAGAGATATTCCTGCGCCACTGAAAAATGCCGCAGCCGCGATTTTTCCGTTCCAGTGTTCTTTTCCCCTGAACACCGAATCCTCTCTATAAAGATGTACCAGCATCGGAACCGCGATGACTGAGCGGAACAAGGTATCCCATAAGATCACGTCGTCCCCGAAAATCGTTGTCTGCGCAAGCGGAAGTTCAATGACACATGCTACCGCCAGACAGAACAGTATTGGAAAAAGAATCCTCCGGATCCTGATCTTCAATTTTTTCTCTCCTTTCATACTGCCGAACCGGCAGCTTTACGCGCACCAACACATCTTACCACATTTTGCGATGGAATACAAATATCTGGGGTGGAATATATTATAAAAAGCAATTCCATGAGACATCTGCACGTCTCTGGAATCACATGAAAAGGATATCATTTCATGAAATTTCCATTTTTCTGTCTTTTAAAAGAATTCCCGCGCGATCATGACCAGGCTTTCGCAGGAAGCCGTCCAGCCACACTTCTTCTGGCTCTCATCTTACTCCCCCTCTCCTACGTCCTCGGCGCTTTCGCCGCCACCGTCATTCCGTCAGTCCCGGCATCTGCGGACGGAAACTGGGGACTCTCATTCCAGCAGGATGGAAAACCGCCTGTCGCTAACGCCACGGCAGATGAATTAAAGCAGTACAATGCCTGGTACGCCGATCTTTCCGGCGAGAAAGTCATCTACCTGACCTTCGACGCCGGATACGAGAACGGCAATACCCCCATGATCCTGGACACCTTGAAAAAGCATCAGGTTCCCGCCGCGTTTTTCGTCGTCGGAAACTACCTGGAGACCAGCCCGGACCTCGTAAAACGCATGGTCTCCGAGGGGCATATTGTCGCAAACCATACATACCACCACCCGGACATGTCGAAGATCAGCGATCCGGAAAGCTTCGCGAAAGAGCTCTCAAGCCTCGAAACAAGCTACACAGAGATCACAGGAGAGAACATGCGGAAATACTACCGGCCGCCCCAGGGAAAGTACAGCAAAGCGAATCTTCAGATGGCAAAAGCTCTCGGCTATCAGACCTTCTTCTGGAGTCTCGCCTATGTGGACTGGTATCAGGACAAACAGCCCACAAAGGAGGAAGCATTCAAAAAGCTTCTCGGGCGCATCCATCCTGGTGCCATCGTGCTTCTGCACAGTACTTCCTCCACAAACGCGGCGATCCTCGATGAGCTGCTGACGAAGTGGGAGGAGATGAGCTACCGGTTCGGGACATTGGATGAACTTGTCCAGAAGGCTGCTGCCACACAATGATTTCAACAGGTTCTACAATCCCCCCGATTTGCAGCGTTCACCAGCTTCATACAGCGAAAACTGACATTTTCACGCATACTGACAGCACCTGTAAACGTAACTTTTATTCGAACATATAATATAAAAAGAATGTGCCTTGGCATATTCTCGCGCCTCGCGCGGTCGCTTGCGACAATCTACATCTTCGCGCGAGTGCGCATCATTGGCACGTTAGTGCCTTTTGTGTAATAGGGAATTCCTCGGAATTTCCTATTACACAAAAAGCACCTGCTGCCCTCTAAATTTACAGAGGACACAGCAGGTGTTTTACCATAGCTTATTCACTTTCCGCTGCAACACGCCATCCTGTCCTAATCCGGCTCCACGATCCGGTATCCGACGCCGACCTCTGTAAAAATATACTGCGGCTCCGCCGGATTCTTCTCGATCTTTCTTCTGATATTTGCCATATTGACGCGCAGGATCCGGTTGTCGTTCTTCATGTTCGGTCCCCAGATCTCCTTGATGATATAGTCATAGGTCATGACCTTTCCAGCATATTTTCCGAGAAGACTCACGATCTTATACTCGTTCTGGGTCAGTCCCGCGTCCACACCGTCGATAAACACGCGGTGCTTGTCATAATCGATGGTCAATCCGCCGGATTTAAAAACTCCCGTCTGTCCGCCCGGCTGATTCGGGATCCCAGACCTTGTGTGACGGATCGCGGTGCGGATCCTTGCGAGAAGCTCGGATGTTCCAAAAGGCTTCGTGATGTAATCGTCAGCTCCGAGATCCAGCGCCTCCACCTTATCCCTCTCATGGGTTCTCGCCGACACAACGATCACCGGCATCGCGGACCATTCCCGCACGCCCTGTAAGATCTTCATGCCGTCCATGTCCGGCAGACCGAGGTCTAAGATCACCACGTCCGGACACTGGGAGGTCACCATGCTGTATGCCTCCGCTCCCGTCTGCGCGACGATCACATCGTAATTGTTCGCTTCCAGCACTGTCTTGATGAAATTGCTGATCCTCTTGTCGTCTTCCACGACCAGCACTCTGTCTTTAATCTCCATATTCCGTGTCCACTCCTTTCGGCAGCCAGAACATCACTCTGGCACCGCCTTCTTTTCTGTTTTCTGCTTTCATGATTCCGTCGTGGGCTCTTACGATGGTCATGCAGACCGAAAGTCCGATTCCCATATTTCGCTTGGAATCGCTCTCTTTTCCGTCCTCCGACTGGAAACTTCCGTCGAACATTCTCGGAAGAGCGGACTCCTTGATTCCGGCACCGTCATCCTCAACAGAGAATTTCACCTGGTCCCCGTCCTCCGTCACGATCAACCAGATCTTTGTCATACCGTCCGCGTGGAGCACGCAGTTTTCCAGGAGATTTACGATCACCTGCTCGATCAGGATCGCGTCCATAGGCACAAACAGGACATCCTCCGGCACTTTCGGGACTACCTCGATATCCGGGAATCGTTTTCTGAATTTCGTGATCGCTCCGCTGATCACGTCCTCCACCAGTTCATCTTCCTTATCGATCCTGGCGGTTCCATCCCCGATCCTCGTGATGGAAAGAAGGTTTTCCACCATCCGGACGAGCCACTGACCCTCGGATTTCATGTCCTCAAGGAGTTCCAGGATATTTTCCTTAGAGAGTGCGTCATAGTTGTCGATGATCCCGGACGCAGAGCCGACGATCGACGTCAACGGGGTGCGGATATCGTGGGAGACCGCTCGCAGGAGGTTTGCCCGCATCTTTTCCCGCTCAACCTCCAGCCGCATCTGCTCCTGTTTCTTGATCTGGGTCGTCAGGGCGCTGACGCTGCAGGCCACAGCCAGCATGGCAACGAAGGTCAGCGGGTATCCTGTGATCGCAAAGTTCAGTTTGAAATACGGGAACGTAAATACATAGTTCACGCCGAACACAGCGATGATCGATGCGACGATCCCATAAACATATCCATCCGTAAAGCGGGACACAAACAGCACCGCCAAAACGAACAACAGCGGGACGTGCGTGTCTGATTCTGAGATCCGCTGGACAAGAAAACAAAATGCCGTCGCGATTCCCAGGATCCCGAACGCGATCCCGCTGTTCTTTAACACTGATCTGACTTTTGTGCTCATAGGGGAACCTCCGGTTTTTTTATGATCCATGAAGAACAACTGCTGCCATTCTTATCACTTGTTCTTCTTTTGGATTCATTATAACATAATTTCTGCTAAAATCGTGTTAAGATTGCAGATAATTTTCCGAAAAGTCACCCGTCTTGATGATATTTGTTCAGATTACACTGCCGGTTTTTCGAGCATCCAGTCAGCCATCCTTTTATTTTAACGATATAAAGAATATCCGTACTTCACTTTTCTGTAAATCTTCTGCGCGATCATGACCGGAATATAACCCGTGATCACGATGGTTGGAATACCGCCTACAATTGCAACAAGGATGATGAAAAGGATCGAAAATAAATTAGCCATGATATAGACCTCCCAAACTCTTCTTTTAATCCACCCCGCTTTTGTTTCCTGCAAAGAATCTTTGCCAAATTTCTTTTTCGGGATGTTTTTAATCTGACAGGATGAAATTTCTCTCCTGTTTTTAAGTCGAACCATATATATCACAGAATTTTTATCCCCGCTACCTTTTTACCTGCTTTTTAGCCGCCGCTTAATCGCTTATTTTTTCTCCTTAACACGAATTTTGCAAATAACATGTACAATATATTTCGTCAGGATTTTTGTAACTTTTGTATGTATTTTTCGCGTTTTGCGTCATCTTAACAGACTTTTTCAAAAATATCATTTAATTTTTGCAGTCTGGTCTTCCCTACAAACGCTAAAAAGAGCTGCTGACCCCCATATAGTCACACAGCTCTTTTCAGCCTTGCGCAGAAAATCTGTCTCCGCGTTTTATTTACTTCTCAAGCATCTTGTCCGCATGGTCAAGGGCTTCCTCAATATTCCTGCAGAAATTTTCTCTTCCCACGAGATCCACGAATCCGGCTTTCTCCATCGCGCGCATCGGCTGCTCGTTGACATGGGACAGGATCAGGGTGACTCCGTTCTTTTTGCAGCGCTCGTAGAGGGCTGTCATGGAGTTCATGGCTGTGCTGTCGGCTGCCGGAACCGCACGCATGCGCAGGATCAGGCATCTTGTGCCTTCCCCCACTGTGATCTGGTTGATGCGGTCAGCCGCGCCGAAGAATAACGGTCCTGTGAGCTCGTAGACCGCAAGCTCCATCGGGATCTGGCGAAGCTCTGCCGGGTTGATCTCCTCTGCCGCCGCCTTCAGCTGCGCTTCCTCTACAGAAGGAATCGCATTTGCCTTTTTCGCGCCTTTGGCAGCTTCCTCTTCCTCGCGCTTCTGCTCCTCAAGTTCCTCCACATGGAGCCAGCTTCTGACTCCCATCTCGTCGCTCATACGCTTCATGAACAGCAGACAGGAAAGCACCATGCCCACCTCGATGGCTACGACAAGGTCGAAGACTACCGTTAAGAAGAATGTGATCACAAGAACTGCGATATCGCTCTTCGGTGCCGTCTTTGCGAGTCTTGCGAATGTTCTCCACTGGCACATGTTGTAGGCAACCATAAACAGGATCGCCGCGATGGTCGGCATCGGGATCCAGCTTGCGTACGGCATCAGGATCACAAGGATCAGAAGAAGGACGCCAGCATGGACCATTCCGGCTACCGGAGTGCGTCCGCCGTTCTTGATGTTTGCCGCTGTACGTGCGATCGCACCGGTTGCCGGGATTCCGCCAAATAAAGCAGAAACAATATTTCCTGCACCCTGGGCCACAAGCTCTGTGTTGGAGCGGTGCTTTCCGCCGATCATGCCGTCTGCAACGACGCAGGAAAGCAGGGACTCGATGGCTGCCAGGATTGCGATGGTGAAGGCATCCGATAAAGAGCCCTGAATCACGTCATAGCTGAACGCCGGCATATGGAACGCCGGGAGCGCGTTGCTGACGCTGTAGAGGTTGCCGATGGTGTTAACCTGTAATGGAAGGAATTTTACCATCACGATACCTGCGATGACTGCCACTAAGGATCCCGGGATCTTCTCCGTGATCATCGGCATCACGATGAGGATCGCAAGGCAGACAAGACCTACGATCACCGCATGAACATTCATGGTTCCGAAACCTGCGGCGAAAGCTTTTAACTTCTGCATGGTCTCGATGGTCTCCATGCCTGCCGGGTATGTGACACCGAAGAAATCCTTTAACTGTCCGATCACGATGGTCACCGCGATACCGGAGGTGAATCCGGTGGTGATCGTAAACGGGATAAATTTGATCAAGGAACCAAGCTGACAGAATCCCATGATAACAAGGATGATACCTGCCAGGATCGTTGCGACTGCCAGACCTTCCACGCCGCTTCTCGCCACGATGCCGGCTACGATCGTAGCAAAGGCTGCTGTCGGACCTGCGATCTGTACCTGGCTGCCGCCTAAGAATGAGATCACGAAGCCTGCCGCGATGGCCGTGTAGATTCCCTGCTCCGGACCTACGCCGGACGCCAGTGCCAGCGCGATGGACAACGGAAGGGCAATGATGGCTACGATGATACCTGCTACCACATCAGACATCAGCTGGGCACCGGAATACTTCTTCAATGTTGTGAACAACATTGGACGTATTTTTTCCATACTCAATATTCTCCTTTTTCTTACCTGTGTGTGTAAAAGTAACTGTCTGGTCCCGAAAAAAGACCACGAGTATTTATTATACAGGAAAATATGAGACTGTCCAGTTTTTTCGAATTTTTAGCGGATATAGTTATGAATTTAACATTTTTGCATGTTAAATTCATACTTAAATGCCCATTTTACGGAAATCACCACTGTTTTTCCGCAAAAAATCCCCCGCGCATACCTGCCTTACAGATACACACGGGGAATTTACGCTTCTTTGCAGCTATTTTATTTCTCTGCGCTTTCCTTGTTTGCTTTGCTGTCCAGAGTATTTAAACTCATATCATTGTAGTCATCCAGATTCAGATTTCCCATCATCTTATCTACAACAAGTGCATTCGTCAGGGAACCGGTGACGTTGATCATGGTTCTCGGCATGTCGATGATCGGGTCTATGGCTAAGATCGGACTGACCATACCGAACTGGGCGCCCATGCCGACACCGGAAAGTCCGACGGAAGCAGCCATGGTCGCTGTTCCAGGGATACCTGCGATTCCAAGGGAACCGATGGCGACAACAAAGATCGTCATCACGATCATTGTCCATAACTTTTTTCTTCTAAATCATTTTTCTGCACTGCTCAAACAGTACATTTCTCCACACTTTTCACATGGAGAACCTTCTCCGACACGGTAAACTTCACCTCATATCCGGCAAATTCCATGCCATAAACCCGGTCCGGATCCTCCTGGTAGGACGGGCGGGGATCCTGGGCCAGAACTGCGCGGAGCGGATCCCGCTTTTCTTCCGGCAGGAACTCCAGAAGTTTTTCCGGGATCTCCACCGCAAGCCCGTACTCTTTCGTCTGGTCCGTGAAGCCGCCCTTCGCTTCCGGGTGGCTGTCCGCAAAGGGGACGTAGGGCTTGATGTCAAAGACAGGCGTCCCATCCATCATGTCCGCCCCCGTGACAACTAAGACCGGAGCGCCGTTTTCCAGGTATTCCACTCTTTTAAGCTTCACGACGGAAAGTCCCAGGGGATTCGGACGGAACGGGGATCTCGTGGCAAACACACCGACTCTCATGTTTCCCCCGAGTCTCGGCGGACGCACCGTCGCTGACCAGTTTCCCGGCTTTCTGACGTTCTCCGAAAACTCCCAGATCAGCCAGAGATGGGAGAACTCTTCGATTCCCCGGATGGCCTCAGGATTGGAAAATTCCGGCTCAAAGACGATCTTCGCCTCCAGATCACCCGTCAGGCCGCTCTGTCTCGGAATTCCGAATTTTGTCGGGAAATCCGTGTGGATATACGCCACCGGTCGGATCATATGGTCCGCGTTCTGATTTTCTTTTTTTCCTGCTGCCATATCTTTCTCCCCCTTATCAGTCTGTTTTCCACTCTGTCATCTGCCCATAAAGCAGACCGGGCGCTCCCGCATAATTATTTTTCTCTGGTGGCTTCACCATTTCATGACTGCTCCGTCACCCTTCTGATCCATCTGACGTTTCCAGCCATTTTCTCAGATCCGCCATCATCTTCTTCGCGTCCATGACACCGATCTGATATGTCTTTTCGATCTCCTCGGCGCTCTTGCAGATCCTCGGGATCGTAAGAGGAACGCTCGGACGGATCACGAAAACTTCGCCCGCCCTTTCCAGCTTTTCGATATTACGGATACTCATGTTGTACTCGACAGCCCGGTTCTTAAGCGCCTCTGCGAACTTCGGGTATTTATGGTACACAATATCCGCCATCCAGGTATTTTCCGGCTTTTTCCGGTACCCTGAATCTCTCGTGAGGACCACAACATTGCGCTTATATCCCAGTTTCCGGAATGTTTCCACCGGTACACTGTCCGTACATCCGCCGTCAAGCAGTTTTCTGCCGTCAAGCTCCACAAACTTTGACACATATGGAAGCGACGCTGATGCACGGATATAGTCGATATCACGTTTCATATCGTGAAGCTTCGCGTAGACCGGTTTTCCCTTCTCAACATCGCTGCAGACCGCGTAGAAATCGGTGTGTTCTTTATTTTTATTAAACATGTCATAATCATAAACATCCAAGATCTCTGGAAGTTCGTGGTAGCAGAAATCAGTATCCACAAAATTTCCTGTCCTGATCAGATTTTCGGTGCTCATAAACCGCTTGTCCGCACAGTATTTTTTATAATACCGGATACTTCTTCCCTTCTGTCCCGAAAGGAAACTGCACCCATGAACCGCTCCCGCCGAAACGCCGATCACCCCGTCAAAGGTAAGGCCCTCATCCAGAAATACGTCCAGAACTCCCGCCGTGTATATGCCGCGCATACCGCCCCCTTCCAGCACAAGTCCTGTTTTGTTCTTATTTCTTCCCATCTTCTGATTCATCTTAAAGTTCCTCCTTTCCTGCTCACTGTGACATGTCTTTGCTGGATCTTTCCACGAAAAGACGCGTCAAGTACGTATTTTACAATGAAAGCGGCTTTCCGTCAAGGAAGCCGCTTTTATTTGATAACTCTTTAATCTGTTGCTTTGCATTCTGAACCGGCAGAACAAGCTGCCACGCACTTAGTCCACCAGTTTCTCCAGCTCGCTTACATATTCCGTCCTGTCGCTGGTCACATGACCGGCTTTCGCGGCATATAAGGAGACCGCCGTCTGGGATTTCTTCACCGGCTGCATCGTTCCGGCGCCTGCCACACACCCGCCCGGGCATGCCATTCCTTCCAACAGGTATCCGTTGTACTTTCCTGCCTTGGCGAGCTGTAACAGCTTCTTGCACTCCTTTAAGCCCTCGGCGTTCGCCACCTTGATCTCCTTGTCCGGGTACATCTGGGCGATCACGTCCACCACGGATTTCGCGACGCCGCCGGCAACCGCGAAGTTTCTTCCGTCCCTGGATGCCGCGCTGACTCCGCCCTCATCCTCCGCGATATTCTCGATATCCACATGCTTCGCGTCAAAGATTCCCGCCATCTCCTCGAAGGTCAGGACGAAATCCACCTCACTCCGCACAGTTTTTCTCATAGCTTCCAGTTTTTTCGCCGCGCAGGGTCCGATAAAGACCACCTTCGCCTTCTCATGCTTCTTCTTGATGAGTCGCGCGGTGAGCGTCATCGGCGTCAGCGCCATGGAGATACAGTTCGCGTAGTCCGGGAACAGTTTTTTCGCCATCATGGACCATGCCGGGCAGCAGGATGTCGCCATAAACGGCAGCTGTTCCGGAACTTCCTTCACAAAGTCCTCCGCCTCCTGCACCGCACAGAGATCCGCGCCGATGGCGACCTCAAAGACGTCCGCAAAGCCCAGGGCTTTCATGGCCGCCCTCAGCTTTCCAGGTGTTACCTTCGGGCCAAACTGACCGACAAATGCCGGTGCCACAGCGGCGTACACTCTCTCACCTGTCTGGATCGCGCGGATGACCTGGAAGATCTGGGATTTGTCCGCAATGGCTCCGAACGGGCAGTTCACGAGGCACTGTCCGCATGAGACGCATTTGTCGTAGTTGATATCCGCCTTTCCGTTCTCGTCCGAGTGGATAGCATCCATGCCGCAGGCCGCCGCGCAGGGGCGCTCCTGGATGATGATGGCATGGTAGGCACAGACATTCGCGCACTGTCCGCACTTGATGCACTTATCCGGGTCGATCCTGGATCTTCCGTTTGTGCGGTCCAGACTCACTGCGTCCTTCGGACACACCTCCACACATGGGTGGGCAAGGCAGCCCTGACAGCCGTCTGTCACATAGACCCGCTTTTCCGGACACGCGTTACAGGCGAATTTGATCACATTGATGAGCGGCGGCGTGTAGTATGTCTCCGGCTTATCCGCCTCCTCGATCCCCTGGGATACCGGTGCCGGGTCCGATGCCCCGCGGTATGTAAGTCCCATGGCAAGACGGAGCCGCTCGCTCACGATCGCCCTCTCCAAAAAAACATCGTTCCTGAAATTTCCAACTTCTCCCGGAATGATCTTATAAGGAAGTTCCTCGATTCGTTTGTCCACCGGCCATTCCGTATGGTACGCCATTCTTGCTACTTCCCGGAAGATCCGGTGACGGATCTCCTGGATCCTTGTCTCTACACCTCTCATATGCTTTCCTCCAATCATGATCGTCCTCATGGATTTCTCTGTCTTGTTAAAAATATAACACTTATATTACGTTCATTCAAGCATAATTTTCTTTTTCATTCATGAATTTTTCCGCACCCTGCACAGTTTTTTTCATAAACCAGCCCTCAGGATACAAAGCATTTGCATTTTATTTTATCTCATTCTATAATAAAAGTAGTTTGTAACTGCGAAGATCTACGGAACAGTTACTGCAGTTTTATCATTGAAAGGAGATTTTTCCATGGCATTCAAAGAAGCTGATATCAAAAGTCTGAATTTTAATCCCTTCACAAAGATCGGTTCTGAGTGGATGCTCATCACCGCTGGCGACGAATCCGGCTGTAACACCATGACAGCAAGCTGGGGCGGTCTCGGCGTCCTCTGGGGCAAAAATGTTGCCACCTGCTATATCCGCCCGCAGCGCTACACAAAGAAATTCGTCGACGCGAACGATATCTTTACCCTGTCCTTCTACGGACCGGAGCACAAACAGGCACTCTCCATCTGCGGTTCCAAATCCGGCCGTGACTGCGATAAGGTCAAAGAAGCCGGTCTGACCCCGTACTTTGTTGACGGTACAGCAGCTTTCGAGGAAGCAGACATGGTCTTCGTCTGCAAAAAGCTCTACGAGGATGAGATCCGCCCGGAGAACTTCATCGCAAAAGAAAACGATGAAAAATGGTATCCGGAGAAAGATTACCACACCGTTTATATCGCAGAGATCACAAAAGTTCTTGTGAGAGAATAATTCTGCGTTTCCAGCCGGACGTGTGTGAGACTTGGCGCATAATTCCGGTCGGCACAAGCCGGTAGATTCCGATAATCTATATCAACATAAAAAGACCTGCAGATTTCATACATTTCTGCAGGTCTTTTTCGTTTTATGCATTTATCATTTCCTTTATAACTTACAACCTGCTCTAAATAATTAACATAAAGTCCTTCACACGCAAAAGCAACCACGCTCTTATCTGTCAATACACATCCCCTCTTTTTTTATCTTCTTCCACTATTCTATCCTCGAAACTTATCCTACAGAAAGCAGCGAACACTTTTTTATAGTCCTGGCCAAAAGCCATACAACCATAATCAGTGAAAGTACATCGGCCACCGGCTGCGCCCATACCAGTCCAGTTCTTCCGAACATCGTTCCCATAAGATATACTGCCGGAATGTAAATCAATCCCTGGCGACTCACTGACACAATCAGGGAGGGCTTTGCTTGTCCCATCGCCTGAAGAGCATTAACAAGTACATAAAAGAGTCCAAACAGCCATCCGGTAGAAAGCAGGATGCGTGAAAACTCGATTCCGTACTCCAATGCGTTTTTATCTGTAAGGAATGCCGTTACGATTGGCCGGATAAATACCAGACAAACTGCCGTTACCGCAAAACAGATACAAAGTCCGAACACAGCCGCTGTCTTTAAAATAGAATAAAATCGTTTGCCGTTTCTTGCGCCGTAGCAAAAACCTAATAAGGGCTGTATTCCTTGTCCCAGACCAATTCCAATCAGTGATACTACCATTAACACCTTTGCTGAAACGCCATAAGCTGCCACTTCCATATCACCATATTGTGCCATCATGCTATTTATGATAATCTGTGAAACACTCATTAACAGATTTGCCAGAGAGGCTGGAATGCCAATCGCCAGCACACCGGTTAAGATACCGTCCTTAACCGAAAAGTCCTTCATACGGATACTTAGTTTTGATTTTCCTCTCCAAAAATAAATCAAATAAAACAGGGCTCCTATCACATTTCCAATAACCGTAGCAATGGCAGCTCCTTCCACGCCCCAGCCAAAACCGGTTATCATAATCGGGTCTAAAACTACATTTGCCAGATTTCCCAACAAGGTTCCGCCCATAGCAATCGTGGACTCCCCCTCTGCCCGGATGATATTGGTATAGCAATTAGAAATCAGAGAAAACACTCCGCACCCAGCCACTATCATCAGATAGCTTCTGGTATAATGTTCTGTCTCAGGGCTTGTTCCCAGAAACACAAGGATTTCATCCATAAAACTCCAGAAAAAGAGTGTGCAGCCAACTCCAACCGCTACACATGCCCACATGCAGAATGAGCAAACCTTCTTCGCGTACTCTGTTCGTCCCTCTCCCATGGCTCGGGAGATTACCGAAGTTCCTCCCATACCGAACAAGGTTCCCAAAGACATAAAAATCAGGAAAGCCGGTGTTGCCAGAGATACTGCTGCAATCATATAGTCATTTTTCGTCTGTGCGATGAAAAAAGTATCCGCCAGATTGTAAATCAAAACCATAATCATTGCCGCGATCGCCGGCACTGCATTTTGCAGGACTGCTTTTAAAACCGGCTGCTCATCATATGACGCCATTTTTACATTTCTTTTAGTCATTCCAAACATCTCCAATCACATGATTCGATACAGATTCCCTCTTTTCCGGGAACTTCTGTTTTTCTTTTATCATAAATGGCAGAAAAACAAGAAACAATCAGCAAAGAATGTGGATTGTAGTTTATCGAACATATTTTCAAAACTGTACATTTATATATTTTTTTTAAATCTCTTGCTGCCATTATGAAAATTCTGTATAATCTTGATGATAAATCATCTGCTTTTACGGATAAGATAAAGTGAGGTCCTTATGGAAGATAAAAAAATAGACCGCCGCGTAGCAAAAACGCGCATGCATATGATACAGACCACTTTGGAATTGCTGCGAAAAAACAGTTTTTCTAAAATATCTGTCAGTGATATCTGTGAAGAAGCCATGATAAGCCGTTCTACCTTCTATACACATTTTGAAGACAAATTTGCTCTTTTAGACGCATGCATGCAACAAATCGGACAGGAGCTTCTGCATGATATAGAATCTGCAGATCCGCGTTCCCGGCACAATGCGATGATCACTGCGATTGAAGCAGACGCACGTCTGTTCCGAAACATTTTTATCAATGGCAAAACAGAAGAACTCCAGACAATTTTTTTCAATCACTGCCACAAAGATCTTCTCGCAATCATTGAAATGCAAACAAATGCCGGACATCAGTTTCCGGACCCGCCGGAAGCCATGGCCGCCTTTTATGCAGGCGGTATTTCCTCCATGTTAAACTGGTGGATCACCAACAATTTCCCTGTTTCAGCACAGGAAATTATCAATTGTCAGAACCATCTGATGACTGCCCTGTTTCCGGATGAATTGTAGCTTACCATTTACTATGAAAGTCCCGGACGGCAGCCGCGAATGAGCCATGCTTGCATGAGCGAATTCATGGGTATCGGACAGGCAAGCCGGTATGAGCAAGGAGCGCGATAGCGCGGATTGCGAATGCTGGCGACGATTGCGGGAGCACCAAAGGTGCGGAGCAATCGGCTTTCATGAATGGTGATGCCTGCGTCAGCAGGCATGTCCGTTTATTTAGAAATTTCAAGGATGGCGGCTCCCGGCAGACAGACAGCGATATCTCCTTCCTTCTCAAGCCAGCCAAAATGTTCGCAGGTGTGATCCGGACAGGGACTGTTTATAAAAGCTGCTTTCCCGTCCTTTACTTCTATATGAAGATTCATTCCGTTGCTCTCTGCCTCATAAATTCCATCCTTCCACAGCGGAACGGAAAGAGTCTCCGTTCCGCCATAAGACAATACTGCCATTTTCCCCTGTCCGGCGGTATGATACCGCCAGACAATCAGAGAAAATGCTGCTGTCAGGATTATCAAAACCAAAAACACATCTCTTTTATAAATCAGTTTTCTTCCAATCATCTTTCAAATTCCTTTGAAAGTTTTGCCGCTTCTTCCCCTGCAATCGAACCGCTGCCAATGACAAACATGCCCGCATCTCCGCCGATCGGATATTCTGCTCCCGTAGCCATAATGTTTCCAAGCCCGTCATTTCCGGCAATAAACAGATTCTCTATTACTGTTCCATCTGTTCTTACTGCCTTCATCTGATCGTTTACCTCCACTCCGCCGCAGGAACTGATCGCAAGGCTTCCGCCTTTAATCAGATAAAAGTATTCACCATCAGCACAGTTGAGCCCATTATTATCTGCTGCATAAGCCGCCTCCAGACTTCCCTCTGGAAGTCCCAGGACCTTATTTCCTTCTGCCAGATCATCTACCTTCCAGGCCCAGCCCTGACTCACAGCAGTATCCAACACCCGTTCGACCCAATCTCCCAGGGGATAATCCTTCGGTATTCCCATTCCAGTATTCTGGAATCCCATAACCGGATCAGAAATTCCATTCTCGCTATATTCCTTTAACTGCTCAGAAGAATATGCCACGTAAAAGCTGGCTCCCAGATAATATGTTCCCATCGCTCCGGAAAATCCTCCCATCGATCCGCTCACATCCTCAGAAATAAAATTTTCCCCATCCGTAGTGAGATAAACGCCATCCGGATTTACACAGAGGACATTCGTCAAATCATTGGGACTCCAGCTTCTTCCATCCGTTGTCTGCTGTACTTCAAAGGAGGTGATAAACTGAGCACCCATTCGCTGGTGACTCATTGGGTAAGCCTCCAGATTATACGGATTTGCACCTGCATCCAGCGCCATCTGAATCCCGTCTCCATCATTTCCCTGCCAGCCGTAATAAATCCAACCATCGCCTCCGGCAGCCCACTGTTCCATCAACTCCTCATTTCCACCGTAGCCGCCGGTTGCCAGCACGACCGCCTTCGCATAAACCTCGTAAGTGATTCCGTTGTCAGAATAGGCTCTCACTCCGACAATCTCATTCTTTGTCTCATCTGAATAAATTAATTCCTTTGCAGTGGTATTAAGCAGGTAATCTCCGCCGCCCTGTACGAAATCTTCAAACACCTTTTCATAATATTTCTGTGCGGTCAGATAACTTAATGTAGTTCCAGAACCAGATGTTCCAAACCCATCTACATCCTCCGCCTGAATCGCTTCTGCATCTCCTTCCTCTAACGCTGTTCCTGCCGCCTTAATGTCATTACCGCCTGTCATTTCAGGCATTCCCTCTGAAAAATCGATATCTCCCAGATTTAACTCAGAAACAGAGAATTTCATTCCATGGGCAACCAGAGTTTCAACTCCTTTTCCGGAAGCAGGAACCACCGCCTTATATGCCTCCTCATTGACAGGGGTATATTCTTCACTATGTTCCTGCCGGTACTCTTCATCGTTCCATTTTCTGTCTTCTTCACCAAAACGGCTCGCTTCAATGGTATCTGCATATTTTTCATAAATCGCTTGTGTTTCTTCATCGGTTATGCCAGGGTTATAGGCCTTCGGTCCTCCGGTAAACATGGACTGCCCGCCCCACCGGAACGTTTTCTCGATGTTCAATACACTCGCTCCCTGATCCAGAGCCGTAAGAGACGCTGTTGTTCCTGCTGCCCCTGCACCCACAACGACCACATCATAATCCAGACGGACAACCTGATCCTTATCTGTCTTTTCTCCTGTCTCTGTCTTCGCAAAACTCCGGTTGACTGCCTGCTCTGCTTCTTCCTCGTCCGCACCGCCTGCTACATATGCCTGTTTTAAAGCATCGCGCACAGCTCCTTTCATACCATTGGAACTGCCCGTAGCTCCGCTGACTGCGTCTAAATTCACATTCTGTTCTGCCACAATCCCAGAACCTAAAGTTTCAAACGCCCCTTCACACATATAGCGGTTTTCCATAGAGGAATTTTCCTGAAACGTGTCCAATAGCTTCAGATCAACAATCGTATCCTCGGTCACATTTACACTGACCGTCACATAATCCATGCTGGAGAATCCATGAGCCTTTCCTATATATGTTCCCGGTTTCATGGTACAGTCCGATACAACTACCAGGCCTGCCGATTCTAAGGCATCCTGTAATGCGGCCTTCACGCCATTGCTGGTGAACGTCGCTCCCGATACCGCATCTATCTCACCGTTTTGTTCTACAATTTCTTTCTGAAAACCGTCAATGTATTTTCCTCCCACATCCGGCGTTTCCTGGGACGCCTCGATGATACAGTCAACGATCTGATTATGTTCAACAGCCAGCGTCACCTGAATTGACCCACCAAAGCCTGTTCCAGTTCCATAAAATGTACCTGAAACAGAGCCATCTGCATCCACCGTTCTGGGCGTGTCTTCAATCCTATGTACAAAATATGTCTCATAACACCAGACTGCCGAAACCATGATAACTGCAGCAATTCCCAAGAACAGAACCGCTCCTTTCGCCTGCTTCCTATCCATCCTTTGTTCCTCCTGTTAATAACTTCTATATTCCTATCGTATCAGGTAAAAGGCATTTTCAACAATCTGCAGTTCTTCCAGAATGTACGTTATCAGACAGTATGAAATAATTGTCCATTATTATTTCTATGATGCCTGCTCAAACTGGCTGTAATACAAATCCGCATAAAACCCACCCTGCTTTAGCAGCTCCTCATGGGTACCGCTTTCAATCACATCTCCATTTTTTAACACGAGAATACAATCTGCGTTCTTAATGGTGGACAATCTGTGCGCGATCACAAAACTAGTGCGTCCCTTCATCAAAGTTTCCATTGCCTTCTGTACCTGCTGTTCCGTTCTGGTATCCACACTGCTGGTGGCCTCATCAAGAATTAAAAACGGTGCATCCTTTACCATGGCACGGGCAATGGTAAAAAGCTGTTTCTGTCCGGCGGAAAGATTATCCTGATCCCCCAGCATTGTATCGTACCCTTCTGGAAGAATACGGATCAATTCAGAAATTCCTGCCGCATCACAGATTTTGTCTAATTCTTCATCCGTAACATTTTCTTTCCCGTAAACCAGATTCTCCCGCACCGTTCCTTCAAACAGCCATGTATCCTGCAGCACCATACCGAACAGGCTATGAACCGTTTCCCGTTTCATCGCAGCGATAGGGATTCCATCAATAGTAATTTTTCCACCGTTCAGTTCATAAAAGTGCATCAAAAGATTGACAAGCGTGGTTTTCCCTGCTCCGGTTGGTCCCACAATAGCGATTTTCTGGCCGGCCTGTACCGTTCTGGTAAAATCATGAATAATGAGCTTTTCCTGATGATAACCAAATTTTACATGTTCAAAGGTGATATCCCCCTTCACAGAAACCGGATTTGCCTTTTTCCAGCTCTCGTCCTCCATTTCTTCTTCACCCAGAAATTCAAACACTCTCTCGCAGGCAGCCGCCATGCTCTGAACGCTGTTTAATGCTTGCGAAATATTCTGCAGCGGCTGCGTAAAGAGACGAATATATAACATAAATGCCACAACTGTTCCGAAAGAAATACTGCCTTTCATAGTAAGAACCGCCCCTGTGACACAGACTGCAACATAGGCAAGATTTCCAATAAAGGATAAAAGCGGCACCATCAAACTGAAATTTCACTTAATCCCTATAATTGCAAATCTGTATTGCTGCACCATTTTCCATAATAGAAAATCCATGCTTCTCATAAAATGGCACATTAGCTTTATCCTCCGGCATTCCCTCAATATATAAGAAATCCCTATACTTTTCTTTGATACGTTCTATCATGCTACCGGCAATGCCCTTCCCCTGATAATCAGGATGAACAAGTACATAATGAATCTGAGCCAACATCTCCGTGTCATCCAAAACTCTGGTAAGCCCTACTAATTTTTCATCATCCCATACTGTAAGCACCGTTGATGAATTCATAAGTGCTTTGTACAAACGCTCCGGATATTTTCCCGAAACCCAGTTCACAGCTAAAAATAACTGCTCAACCTGTTCCTTAGTAAATTTCTTTTCTTCTGTGTATATAAGCATAATTTTCTCCTTTTACCTGTGATGATCACATTTCTGGCACTGTGTCATCTCGTTTTTACTGTCCTCTTTGTAAAAAATACCTGACCACTGACATATACTTTGTAAAATCGGAACTACCGACTTTCCCTTTTCCGTCAAATAATATTCTACCCTTGGTGGAATCTCATCATAAGATTTGCGCTCAATAATTCCTGCTTCTATCAGTTCTTTTAAAGTTGCAGCCAGAACTGCATCTGTTATATTATACATTTCCTTGCGGATTTCACTATAACGCATTTTCTTGTTTGCAGACAATACACATATGATACGTGATTTCCACTTACCGCCAAACAATGTCAGTCCGTATTCCAATGGACAGCGTATATCATCATCTAATTTTTTCTTATATTTTGCCATATAAAATCACCTTCAAGCTTTTTTCTCATTATAGCGTGAAGGTGATCTTTTTTGAAGTAACTATGAAATTTATAAGTATATTAGATTTCTTTCTTATTATCAGCTCCCGGTGTTGTCACAATGACTTTCTCCGGTGTAATAATAAGTGCTCCCTTTGCAGTTGCAGCACCATTGAACATTTTTTCTACCATAGCTTTAAAGTTATCCACAATTGCGCCCTCTGTCGCATACTCAGCTGTTCCCTTAATCTGGTATCCCTCAAGATTCTGTGTGTCATAAGCTGATATTGCAATTCTGCCATTGTTTCCTTTGATATTATTTAAGGTTGTCTCAAGAAAAACATCTCCTACAACAAGTTTTCCGTCATCTGTTACATCCTTAAATGCAACCGGAACTACATTGGGCTCACCATTTGCACAAGTAGCAAGATCCCACATACCATTTTTTAATACTTTGATTACTGATTCATTCAACATTGTATACACCTCCGTTTGTTCTGTTGATATATCAATGTTAATCAATTTACTTATCTTTTTGAAGATATTGGTAAATTTATAAGTAACTATTAAATTTAATAGTATTACCTCTTTACACAGACTTCTATCCGACAAACTGAAAGTTGTTTATTAAACCTTTTTAACCTTAACCAACAACATCATAGGTCTACGCATTTCATTACACATTCCCGGCATACCCATCATATCTGCCGGAGGCATTGCTTCCTCAATAGCCTCAATTTGAAAACCACATTTTATAAGTGGATTCAATATCTGCGTTAATGTGTGGTGCTGTTTAATTACTCGTTGACCAAGAAAATTGGTTTCTCTTTCGCCTGTGTAATAGTAATTGTCGATTGGCCAATATTTAGGTTTCCCATTTTCATCATAAATCCAATCCTCATTAACACCTGCGGTGAAAGTCGGATGTTCAATATTGAATAGGAAATACCCACCTACTTTTAATGTGCAATACACCTTTTGATAAACATTAGCTAAATTTTCGATATAGTGCAGTACCAGGTTAGAAACAACTAGGTCATAAGTATTTTCAGGATAAATGTATTCTTCAACACCGCAAACTTTATACTTGATTTTGTCATCAGCGTTATCAGCTACTGCTTTTGCAATCATTTTTTGACTACTATCAATACCAAGAATTTCAGTAGCTCCCATTTGTGCGGCATATTTGCAATGCCAACCGTAACCACATCCTAAATCCAAAACTTTTTTTCCCTGTAATTTAGGGAATAACGGTTGCAACTGATGCCACTCTCCAGCAGCTTTCAGACCATCTTTGCTTCTTCCCATTTCCGCATATGCGGCAAAAAATTCACTATTATCGTAAATATTTCCCATTGATAATTACCTCCACAACTTAGAATTTATTTTAATATCCATGGTCAACATGTTGCCATTGTCCGCCGTTTGTTCTAACTAAAATCCACTTCCAATCATTGTATGTACTATTTGGATTCAGAGAACCCTCTCCTCCAGATGAATCAACATCGAATGAAGATAGCAAAACAATGACTTCATCTGCATTGTTCCTATCTGCCCAATCTTGATGGTCTTTAGAGCTGTCATCCCCTGCATAATAAATTTCTGTAAGAGTACATCCATTCCAGTTGCTCTTAAACTCTTTTTTTATGGTGTCAATAGCGGCTGCAATGTCCTCTTCAGAATATATTTCAGATTCTACATTATGTGTATTTACTTCATTAACATTTCCGCCACAAGCACTCAAACTAAATACAAGCAGAATACATAGCATTGCACATACAATTTTTTTCATAATTCACACTACCTCCATCAATTCCGAGTTATTACGCTCTTTCTATCACCCATCTTCCAGCCATCCAAACAAGAATCATCTCCCGCTCAACACCCCCTGTCAGCTCCGCGTTTCCGCGATCTTCTCCATCGCCCTCCGGTACGCATGTACAAAATACAGGATCTCCGCGATCGCCGTGAGCGACCAGGAACAGCTGTAGAGCAGATACAGGGACGGGATCGTCTGAAAATACGCAAAGACCGTATAGACCCACGCGATCCGGAATACGCAGGAACCCAAGATCACGATGACCATCGGTGCCAGACTCTTTCCGAGTGCCCGGGATGCCGCGATCGTGCAGTCCATGAACGCGGAGATCCCATAGGAAAATCCCATGATCGTCAGGCGCTTCATTCCCGCTGCCATGACTTCCGGGTCATTCGTAAATAAGGACAGGAACTGCTTTCCGAACACGACGAGAAGAAGTCCCATCGCAAGTCCGATCCCGAATGAATATGCAAGACTCACAAAATAACTGTCCCGCACACGCTTTTTGTTTCCGGAGCCGTAGTTCTGCCCCATAAAGCTCGCGCAGGCCGTATAGAACGCCGCCATCACATCGTAGATCAGCGCATCCGCATTCGCCGCCGCGGAATTTCCCGCTACCATCACGGCACTGAAAGAATTGACGCCGAGCTGGACAAACAGATTTGCGATTCCGAAGATCGCATTCTGAAAACCGGACGGGATCCCGAGCCGCAGGATCGCCTGCGCCTTATCCTTCGAAAGCCGGAGCTTTGCAAGATGCAGTCCGAAATCTTCATGACTCCGGAACAATGCCATCACGATCAGAAACGCCGAAAGGCACTGAGACAACGCACTCGCAAGCGCCACTCCAACTACATCAAGCTTACAGACGATCACAAAAAACAGATTCAGGATCACATTCACGATCCCCGACAAAAACAGATATCTCAGCGGACGCCCTGTATCCCCGGCCGCACTGAACACCGCGTTTCCGAAATTATAAAGCGCAAGCGCCGGAATCCCCAGGAAATAGATCCGGATGTACAGAGCGGCCTTGTCGATCAGCTCCTCCTTCGTATTTAAAAGCACCAGCACACCGCGCGATGTAGAAACTCCCAAAATCAGCAGGATCAATCCGACCACCAGGCTGACAAGAAAAGCCGAATGTACCGTCTCCGAAACCGACTTCCGGTTCCTCGCCCCGATATAAAGCGCCGTCAGCACATTGATCCCACCGGAAAGTCCGATCAGAAATCCCGTATACATCGAGATCAACGTCGTCGTAGAACCAACCGCCCCCAGAGACATCGCCCCCGCAAACTGCCCGATCACCGCAATATCCGACATGTTGAACAAAACCTGCAGCAAATTCGAAAGCATCAGCGGAATACTGAAAAACAGGATCTGTTTCTTCAAAGATCCCCGCGTCATATCCATACTTGTCCGGCTCATAAAAATCCCCCCAAAAGTAACATAATCTCCCCAAACAAGCGAAAACACTCTTCGCGAGTTTTCCCTTGTTATCGCGACAGTCGCCAAGGTCTCGTGCAAGCGCGGACTTTGGCTCGTCGTTCGCGTAAATTATACTGAATTTCCGCAAAAACTTCAATCATAGTGTATAGATTTCTCGCTCCTATGAGCGCCCATAGCCGCTTCCCACAACGTTCCATCCCCTGCACCACAGCTAAACCTTAACCTGCAGTCAATGCGCCCGCAGCCGGTGAGCTTCCAATCAGGAGTGCCTTGATCGAGGGATCTGGCTTCCTCTTGGCTCGCGGGAGAATGCGTTGAATGCCAGGTGACACTTGTTTGAGCGCAGCGAGTTGTGTCACCTGGCATTCGCCCTTAGCAGTCTCCTGCAAGCCTAGAGGAACCTTCCCGCGATCACCTTGCACTCCTGAGCGGAAACTCACCGGCCCCGCCCGAAGCCAATCAGCTCCCTCTTCACTCCCGAGCGGAAGCTCACCGCCCCGCCCGAAGCCACTCACTTCTTAACGCGTTTTTAACACTTCCCTCGCACCGATTTCCTTGACTTTTAAAAAATCCAGCGCTAAAATATCACCAGCATCGTGTAGAAATCGGCGTAAATCCAGGTACGAAACGGGTTTATGCCCTTTTTCTTTTTGTCGATGCAGACCCGATAAATCAATATCACGAAAGATCAAATATATGAAACAATTACTCATCGGAATCGATGTCGGTTCCACCACTACAAAAATCACGGTCCTCGACAAGACGACCGAATCACTCTTATACTCTGACTACCGCCGCCACCACGCAGATCAGCTTGCAAGCGTCCTCTTCGCGATCCGGCAGGCGGCAGAAAAATTTCCTGACACAAAAGCCAGGATCATACTCACCGGCTCCGGGGCAAAACCGGTCGCGGAGGCAGCCGATACCCCTTATATCCAGGAAGTTGTCGCAAACTCCATCGCTTTAAAGAAGACATACGAGACCGTCGGCACCGCCATCGAACTCGGCGGCCAAGATGCAAAGATCATCTTCTTCAAGACGGATTCAAAAACCGGCGCGTTAAACGTCGCCGACATGCGCATGAACGGAAGCTGTGCCGGAGGAACCGGCGCCTTCATCGACGAAGTTGCTTCCATTCTCCAGACCCCGCCGGAAAAAATGAACGAACTTGCCTGCAAGGGAACCTGCGTCTACGATATCTCCGGGCGCTGCGGCGTCTACGCAAAAACCGATATCCAGCCGCTCTTAAACCAGGGAGTCGCAAAAGCTGATATCGCCCTCTCCTCCTTCCACGCGATCGCCAAACAGACGATCGGCGGACTTGCACAGGGACTCGATATCAAACCTCCAGTTGTCTTTGAAGGCGGTCCGCTGACCTTCAACCCGAAGCTGATCGATGTCTTTTCGGAACGTCTGAACCTGAAAGAAAACGAGCGCCTCGTCCCGGAACACCCGGAGATCATGGTCGCCTACGGTGCAGCCCTCTCCTTAAACGGCATGTTCAAAGAGGCAGATCCGGAAGCCTCGGACGCTCCGGTCACCTTCCTTCCGCTCACCGAGTGGGTCTCCCGCCTGGAACAGGTCCAGGAGGACGCGAAGAAAAAGCAGCATTCCGGTCAGGAACATGCGGCTCCGCTTTTCTTCTCCTCCAAAGAGGAACATGACACCTTCTTAAAAGAACATCCGAAGGGAGACTTCACTCCGGCAGCACTCACACCAGGAACGACCATCCGCGCATGGCTCGGCATCGACTCCGGCAGTACCACGACAAAATTTGTCCTGATGGGCGATGACGGAAAGCTTCTCGACTTCTTCTACGCCTCCAACCAGGGCGATCCGCTGACCGTCGCAAAAAATGCCCTGATCACCATGCGGAACCGTTACCGCGATGCGGGCGTAACTCTGGAGATCTTAGGCTGCGGCTCCACCGGATACGGTGAACTTTTATTCTCCAGGGCATTTTCCACCGAATACCATGTCGTCGAGACGGTTGCCCATGCGAGAGCCGCGTTCCAGTACATGCCGGACATCACGTTTCTTCTCGATATCGGCGGCCAGGACATGAAGGCCATCTGGCTGGACCACGGGATCATCACGAACATTCTTGTAAACGAGGCATGTTCCTCGGGATGCGGTTCCTTCCTTGAAAACTTCGCCTCCACCTTAAAGATCCCGGTGACGGAGATCGCCTCCGCCGCCTTCCGGTCGGAAGCTCCGGCAGTCCTCGGCAGCCGCTGCACTGTCTTCATGAACAGCAGTATCGTCACCGAGCAGAGAAACGGCAAAAAGCCGGAGGACATCATGGCGGGACTCTGCCGTTCCATCATCGAGAACGTCTTCACGAAGGTCATCCGCATCTCGAATCTGGATTCCCTTGGCGACAGGATCATGGTCCAGGGCGGAACGTTCCGGAACGACGCCGTTTTAAGGGCTTTTGAGCAGTACACTGGCAGAAAGATCATCCGCGCCCCGTACCCGGGCATGATGGGTGCCATCGGCGCCGCGATCCTCACAAAGGAGGCAATGGCGGACGGAAAGAAAAAGAGGACGTTCATCGGCCTTGATGCCATGAATTCCTTCTCCTACACCCAGGAAGCCAACATGCCGTGTCCGTTCTGCACGAACCACTGCAAGCGTACCATCGTCCGTTTCTCCAATGGCCAGTCCTGGGTCACAAACAACCGATGCGAGCGCGGCGAGGTCTTAGGCGACCCGAAGGACCCGGCAGTCCGGAAGCTCCAGCGGGAACGGGAGGAGGCGCAGGCAAAGGTCCCGAACTGCTATAAGATCCGCGAGTCCTTACTCTGGAAAGACTACCCGGTACCGGAACATGTGACTGACCGGAATATCACGATCGGAATCCCGCGGGTACTCTCCTTCTGGGAGACCATGCCCTTCTGGTCCACATTTTTCCGCTCCTTAGGCTTCACAGTCCGCGTATCCGCCACCAGCAACCACAAGCTCTACGAGGAAGGTCTCTACGCGGTGGCCTCTGACACGGTGTGCTTCCCGGCAAAGCTTGTCCACGGCCATATCCGCAGCCTCGCGAAAATGCATGTGGACCGGATCTTTATGCCATCCATCACCTCCGTGCAGTCGGAAAATAAGGAGAAGACCAGCGAGTGGATGTGCGCCATCGTAAAGGGCTATCCTCTCGTCATCAAGAACTCCGATAACCCGGAACATGTTTTCGGAATTCCATTTGACGATCCTCTGTTCCACTGGTACACAAACAAGGACCGGGACGAACAGCTGACAAAATACATAAAAGACACTTACAATATTCCGGACGAGGAGATCAGGAATGCGATCCGATTTGCCGACATGGCAGAGAATTCCTTTCATCAGGAGCTTTCCGCCGCCGGCAAGGCGATCTTAGATCAGGTGACGGAGGAGAACCGCTACGCTGTGATCCTGGCATCGAGACCCTACCAGAACGATCCACTGGTCAACCACAGCCTGCCGGAGATGTTCACGAGTCTCGGCATCCCGGTGCTCACCGCCGACGCGGTCCCGGGCGTCAACGACGTGGACCTCACGAACAGCCGCCTGGATGTGGTAAACAACTATCACGCGCGAATGCTGGGCTCCGCCGTCATCGCCGCCGAGAATCCGCATCTGGAATATGTCCAGATCGTAAGCTTCGGCTGCGGACATGACGCGTACCTTTCCGACGAGATCATAAGACTCATGAAACAGGTCTCCGGAAAGATCCCGCTTATCTTAAAGCTCGACGAGAGTGAGATCCAGGGACCTCTGCGGATCCGTGTCCGCTCCTTTATTGAAACGATCCGCATGCAGAGGGAGAAACATGAGGACGTGGAGGTTCACGCCCTCCCCGATCCGTACCCGGTAAAATACAAAAAGAGCAACCGGAAACAGCGCATCGTCCTGGTTCCGAACACCTCCCATGCCTTCTGCCGCGTCATGTCGGCAGCCATGGCTAAGCAGGGACTCCGCGCGGAGCCGCTGCCTGTCGGCCGTGACGAGGCGATCCGCCTCGGAAAGAAGTATGTCCACAACGACATCTGCTTCCCGGCCCAGATCGTCATCGGCGAGGCACTTGCCGCTTTGGAGAGTGGAAAATATAACGGAAAAGAAGTTGCCATCGCCACCGGAAAGTACATCGGTGACTGCCGCCTGACCCATTACAGCGCTCTGCTTCGGAAAGCACTTGATGACGCGGGATTTTCCGATGTGCCGATCCTCACGAATGATGACACGGACTTCCACAACCTTCATCCTGGTTTTCGCTTAAGTCTCCCATCGGCTCTCCGGATCGCCTACGCGCTTCCGATGATCGATATTCTGGAAGAACTTCTCAGAAAGATCCGCCCGTACGAGCTCACAAAGGGAAGCGCCGACGCCGCCTTCGACCAGGCGCTGGACGCTGTGATCGATGGGCTCGCCGCCCATGGAGTCGCCGGTGCGAAGCATGGATTCTCAAAGGCCATTGAGATCATGAAGCAGGTTCCTTATGACCGCTCCCATCCGAGACCTACCGTGCTGATCGTCGGCGAGTACCTCTTAAACTTTCATCCGGGAGCAAACCACGATATTGAGGCGTTTTTAGAGCAGAATGGTTTCGAGATCATCGAAGCCCGCATGTCCGATGTCATCCAGAAGTCCTACTTCTACCGGGATATGCAGGTCCGGGAGTATCATTTAAATAAGCCGTTCCAGGAAAAACTCTGGTACCGGATGGCAGACATGTTCTTCGATCTCGCCCATGACGCGGCTGACAAGATCGCGAAAGCCCATCCTCTTTACACCGAACCGGCTGTCCGGCTTCCGGAACTCGTAAAGAAGAGCGATTCGATCATCCACCACACCTTCGATGCCGGAGAAGGCGTCCTGATCCCTGGTGAGATCCTGCACCATGCCGCTCATGGCTGCCGCGCTTTCGTGATTCTGCAGCCATTCGGCTGCCTGCCAAATCATGTGGTAGGCCGCGGAATCTCCAAGCGCTTAAAGGAGCTCTACCCCGATGTCCAGATCCTTCCCCTCGACTACGATCCGGATGTCAGCTTCGCGAACATCGAGAACCGTCTCCAGATGCTGATCATGAATGCGAAGGAACAGAGTGCGGAGAAGAACGCGTAAAATATGAGCTTTCTTTTTCATTTAAATATCGTTTACAATCACATTTAGGGTAGGATTCCTCTGGAATCCTGCCCTGTTTTAAATCATACATAGATTCCTGATATTCATTCTTTGATTCTTTATCGATTTGTTTTCAGATACGATAGATTAAAAATAGTTAGATTTGTCTCTAGATTTTATGACTTGTTTAAATATTGTTTTAGACTTCCTGGCATTCTTTTACCGCTTTTGCAAACTCATCCTCATTCATTCCCATAATTGATGCTGCTGTCTTGACGTCGATCTTATGCTCCTGCAGCAGTTTTAAAAGTATATCCATTTTCCCCTGCTGCAGTCCTTCTTTCTGCCCTTGCCGCCTTTCTTCATCCAACATTTCACCAAACAACATATAATTTTCCTCCATTCCCCGATTTTTCTTTAAATCTGTGATCTGTGTCCGAAGTTTCGTGATAAGCAGATCATTTTCTTCCTTTTCCTTCCCGGCATCAGGCTCACCGATCCACTTTAAGAAATGTACAAGTTCCTGTCCTATCCCTGTCTCAATTTTCCCTTTCGTGTTCAGAAAAATCTTGCAGGTTCCATCCTCCAGAAGTTCCCCATCTTCTCTGCAGGTTTCCACAAATGTATACCTGTATCGCTCTCTTCCGAATGGATCAAATGTGCAGATAAAGATCACGATACTCTGCGGCAACCTTGCAAAATCTTCCCCTGTCTTCAAAGCAGCCATATCCATCTGTCCTTGATAATACCTGCTTCTTTTCGGCAGATTTTTATTGTCCGTTGTCTGCATCTCCACATTATAGACCGTTCCATGTTCATCATCCGCATACACATCAAGACGGACACCTCTTGTTTCCGGATTTACAAAGAGAACATGTTCCGCATGAACCATTACTTTTCTTATCGGGATTCCCAGAATCCGCTCCAGCACTCCCCTGCAGCTTTCCGCATCGGACATGACCGCCGCAAACATAAACGCATCCTTAAATTCAAGTTCCTGATATGTTTTTCTCATGTTTTCCTTTCTTTTTCAGGAACCTTTTGTATGATTTTCTTCATTATAAACCAGCTGCGGACCAGTCTCAAGTTATCAAACGTTTAAAATTATAAAGTTTATATAAACTTTAATTTCGTGTAAAAACGACTCTGATATCAATAATGGGACTGCCGTACTAACTGATATGCTAATGCGACAGCCCCAAAAATAAGTTTTTTATTCTATTTTACCACCGGATCCAGATCTTTCCGCCGAATTTCCAGTTTCCGTAGAGAAGCCGGCCGAACAGACACAGGCAGACGGCGGCGAAAAAGAGGAGTGTGAGGCGGTCGGAGCCTGCGAATGTTGTGAGCAGGGCGAGGAAAGAAGTCAGGGCAAGATACAAAAGGTTCATTCCCTGAAAGCGGATGAAACGGTCTTTTTCATGGATCTTATCGTTCTTCTGAATCCGCTCGTAGGACTTTCCTTTTCCCTTTAACAGCCAGGTACCAATCACGGCCCATTCAATCGTTAAAATACAGAGTATATACTTTGTGAACATGTGCTTTCCTCCTTCACTCCATTATTCTATTTTGACTCGTAAAGAACTACACTTCCCTGTGCCAGGCTCTTTTTCACGTCGATCACTCTCTGGTTCGCGCTGCCTTTCCAGTGCAGGGTCACATCTTTTTCCGCTTCAACGAACGGGCCGTCGACGAGAACATCCACATATTTTAAGAACGGGAGGTCTTTGATGTCTTCCCAGAGAAATCCTGTATACAGCCAGATGGTCTTTTCCGGGAATTTTTTGTGGATCTCCTCGATGAGATTTCCTGTCTCCTTCCGGTTCTGCCAGTGGAGCGGGTCACCGCCGGAAAAGGTCACCCCGGAGATCCAGGCTGGGGAAAGTGCCTCAAAAAGCTCCTCTTTCGCTGCCTCATCGAACGGAAGTCCGCCCTTCACATCCCATGTCACCGGATTCTGGCAGCCCGGACAAGCATGGCTGCAGCCTGCCAGCCATAAGACTGTGCGCAGGCCATCACCGTTTAACATGTCCTCTTTTGTTATGTTGTGGTATCGCATTTTCTTTATCCTTTATCTGTATTCTTCAGTGTTCATATTCTTGTTTTTATTGGCATAAAAACAAGAATCTCTCGGAAGTCCGCCCTATACGTCTTTAGGCAGAAAAATGCTTATGCAAGCAAGCTTGCAACACATTTTTATGAGTTCTGTCTCGCTCGTTTGCAGTGCTCATATTCTTGTTTTCATTTACATGAAAGCAAGAATCTCTCGGGCGTTCGCCCTATACGGATTCAGGCAGAAAAATGCTTATGCAAGCAAGCTTGCAACACATTTTTCCGAGTTCTGTCTCGCTCGTTTGCAGTGCTCATATTCTTGTTTTCATTTACATGAAAACAAGAATCTCTCGGGCGTTCGCCCTATACGGATTCAGGCAGAAAAATGCTTATGCAAGCAAGCTTGCAACACATTTTTCCGAGTTCTGTCTCGCTCGTTTGCAGTGCTCATATTCTTGTTTTCATTTACATGAAAACAAGAATCTCTCGGGCGTTCGCCCTATACGGATTCAGGCAGAAAAATGCTTATGCAAGCAAGCTTGCAACACATTTTTATGCCTGAATCCGTGCACTGCAAACTGGTTTTATCACATGCTCTTTCTCTCAGCGATCTCGGCCATCTTCGCATCATTCAGTCTCGTATCGCCTTTTACGCGGGAATAGCTCAGATATCCATTCATCCGGTCGATCTTCGTGAGGTTTTTGCTTCCGCAGACCGGGCACACATCCATATTCAGTTCCTCGTGCCCGCAGTCATCGCAGTAGGACAGGGACAGGTTTACTCCCTCGTAGAATCCCATCTTCATGGCGCGGCGGACCAGGGAGCGGATCGCCTCTTTGTTGTAGTCGATCGGGTACTTCACATACTGGATCTTTCCGCCGTTGGAGAGCTCCCAGAACCGGTGTTCCAGATTCTGCTTCTGGATTGGGGTGATGTCCTCAGTCACATGGCAGTGGAAGCCGTTGCTGACGTACTCGCGGTCAGAGACATTCTCAATGATTCCGTACTTCTTCCTGAACTGCTTTACCTGCAGACCGCAGAGATTCTCCGCCGGTGTGGCGTAGATCGCATAGAGGTTTCCGTCCTCATGCTTAAACTGCTCCACCTTCTCGTTGATATGCTTTAACACCTCGATGGCAAAGGCGCCGTCCTCCACCAGGGATTTTCCGTTATAAAGTCTCTGGAGCTCGTTGAACGCCGTGATTCCAAAGGACGCCGTCGCGGTCTTTAAGAGCGGCTTGATCTTATCGTGAAGCCCCAAATGTCCGCCGTAGAATCCGCCCTCGCAGTAGGCAAGCGGGTTCGTGGAGGCACGCATCTCGCCGAGGTACGCGTAGGTACGGATATGGATCTTACGGATCAGCTCCAGGTAGTAGTCGAGGACCACATAGAAATCCCTGCTCTCCTGTCTCGCCTTCGCGAGGATCATCGGAAGATGCAGGCTCACAACGCCGATATTGAAGCGGCCAACAAACACCGGAACGTCATTCTCGTCCGCCGGTTCCATGCCGCCTCTCTCATACCACGGGGAAAGAAAGGCGCGGCATCCCATGGGGCTTATGATCTTTCCATACTTTTTATACATGCTGGCGATATATCCCTCACCGCTCAATGACAGCCAGTCCGGATACATCGTCTTTGAGGAACACTCGATTCCTGCCTCGAAGACGTCCTCCAGCTCTTTTCCCGGTCCGTGGAGGTTCTCATCATATAAAAATACAAGCTTCGGGAACAGTACCGGCTTCTTGTGGCCTTCTTTTCCCTGACCTTTCTTTCTGACGTTCAGCATCGTGATAGTGGCCATCTTCGCGAAGCGGCTTGTTCCGGTTCCCGCTGTCATGGTGATAAACGGGTAGTCACCGCGGCTGGAGGAAACAGAGTTAAACTTGTACTCCCATCCCTGGAATCCCTGTTCCATCTCGCGCTGAACGTCGTTCCATGCCACTTCTTTTGCCTTCTCCTCATCGAGGCCAAGGTCAATATA
Organism: Pilosibacter fragilis; assembly: GCF_032490495.1. Lineage (NCBI taxonomy): Bacteria > Bacillati > Bacillota > Clostridia > Eubacteriales > Clostridiaceae > Pilosibacter > Pilosibacter fragilis. The sequence continues at coordinate 140,640 of NZ_JAVYJB010000006.1, forward strand.
CTTTGTGATATACTTTCCGTAAGATTTCTCCGCGTAAGGCGCCAGGATATTCTCCACGTTCGGCACCGTAAAACCGCCATACTGCTGGCTTGCGGCACTCAGGACAATATCGCCGATAACGTCAAAGGCCACATCCAGGGTCTTCGGCTCGTTGTACCAGATATTTCCCATCTCAAATCCGCCGCTTAAGACCTCATTGACATCAAAGAGGCAGCAGTTCATCGTATCACGGCGCGCGGACATGTCGTGGATATAGATATAGCCGTCGCGGCATGCCTGAAGTTCTTCAACGGTCATAAAGAACTTCTGGTATAAGGATTTATTTAACTCGTTGAAGATCAGGCTCCGCTTCGTGGAGACCAGGGCGCTGTCGGTGTTGCTGTTTTCCTTGTCGCCAATATACATGATGGACTGGCTCTTTTTGTAGACCTCGTCCAACATCTGGACGAAATCCTGCTTGTAGTTGCGGTAATCGCGGTAACTCTTTGCGACCACCGGATTGACGCGCTCCAGGGCGCCCTCGACGATATTGTGCATCTGGGCGATCGGCACCTCTGACTGGTCCAGTTCCTCCGCCTTCTCCTCCACGAACTCACAGATAAATTTGCTCTCAGCCTTTGAGAAGATTATCATCGCACGGTTTGCGGACTTGTTCACCGCCGCCAGGACTTTCTGGACATTGAATTCTTCTTTTGTCCCGTCTTTCTTGATCACTTTGATCTCACTGCATTTCATGATATGGAATCCTCCTCATCGGTTTCGCTGTTGTCTTCGCTTTCTATTTCTTTCTCTATCTCTGTATTGCTTATGATTGCGCCACTTTCATTCTCTTCTGTTTTTTCCATTCCAGTTTCCGAATCTACCGGTTCTTCTGCCGTCCCCGCATCCTTTTCCGGCTCATCGATCAGATGACCTTCCTCGTCGATTTTAAGGTTCAGCTCCTCCTCGACCTCGCTCCGGATTTCCTCCCGCTGCTCCACATTCATCTCCGGGAGCTGTTCCGTAGATCCGACTCCGAAGCGGCGCAGAAATTCCTCCGTCGTGGCAAAAAGTGCCGGTCTTCCAGGCGCATCGAGACGGCCCGCCTCATACACCAGGTCATACTCCACAAGGCGGTTCACCGCGTGATCCGACTTTACTCCCCGGATCTTCTCGATATCTGCCTTCGTCACCGGCTGCTTGTAGGCGATGATCGCCAGCGTCTCCATCACCACGTCCGACAGCACCTGCTTCTTTGGTGTCGCCGCCACGCGGATCAGATGTTCATAATAGTCGGCGCGGCTGCACATCTGGTAGCTGTCATCGAGACGCACGATCTGCATGCCCGCCTTTCTCTTGTCATATTTCTCCTTCAGGCGCTCCACGGCCTGGATGGCCGTCTCCTCATCCGATTCCAACGCTGCCGCAAGCTGTCGGATCTCCACAGACTGCCCCATGGTAAACAGCACGGACTCCACAACGGACTCCTGCTTTTTCAGATTTTCCACCCTCATTCATTTTCCTCCACAGTGGTATTCTCCTACTCATACTGGTAACGGAACTGTCCGATTTTTTACAGTCCCGCGCAGTAAATGCGCAAACCTACTGAGCAGTTGTGACATCGATAGCAATATCCTCTTCTTCGCCTTCCGGCTCAAGAGATTCTATGCACATGTCGTCAAAGAGATGTTCCTGGGTCAGATGGATCTTCCCCACCTTCATGAGCTCTAAAAGTGCCAGGAACGTCACGACGACCTCTGTCTTGTCGTTCTGCTTTTCCAGCATCTGCCGGAAGCTGAATTTCCGGTGCTTTCTGGCATATCCCAGAACAGAGGTGATCTTGTCCTCCAGACTCACCGGATCTTTTTTAATGGTTCCGAAGGTGCTGCGGACCGGGTCGATCTTATCCTGCTGCCGCTTCATCACCGACTCAAAGATCTTCTGAAGCTTCGTGAGCGTCACCCCGTCCAGGAGCTTATCGAGATCCACCGGCTCCACATATTCCTTGACCTCAGCCGGGATTGTCGGATTCTTGTAGAACACCCGGTCTGCCCCGGACTCCATGTCCTTAAGTTCCTCCGACATCAGACGGTATTTCTTATATTCCAGAAGACGCATCACAAGCTCCGCTCTCGGATCTTCCTCCCCACCCTCCTCGTTCACTTCTTTCGGCAGCAGCATCCGCGTCTTGATGTCGAGAAGCGTCGCCGCCATCACAAGGAATTCGCTGACCACATCCAGATTTTCCTCATCCATCTGACGCACGTACTCCATATACTGGTCCGTGATCTCGGCGATCGGAATATCATAGATATTCACTTTGTTCTTTTCAATCAGATGGAGAAGAAGATCCAGCGGACCTTCAAACTTTTCCAGTTTGTACGATAATTCCATATGCACCTCAAGTATATTTTCAAAGTCTTCCCTTCGGAAAGTCCATGTCCAACAATTCGATATATAACCGCAAAAAAGAATGTGCGTATGCACACTCTTCATCACGCCGTTCACATTTTTGCCCCTACTGCTGCGTATCAGCCCCGCAGAGTCTCACAACGACCACCTGTGGTTTATCATTCAGCCTGATATTGATCGAGTGGGTCCCAAGTCCCCGCCCGACGATCATCCGGCTCTTTTCTCTTCCTCTTCCCGGAAGTTCAAAATATCCCGCGCAGCGCGGATAAAAAAACTGGTACTGGGGTGTCATGACTCCGCCTACAAGCGGAAGCCGGATGGTTCCGCCGTGAAAATGTCCGGAAAGTGTGAGATCCGCTCCCCATGCCGCATACTCCTCAAAAAACAGCGGAGAATGAGCGAGAAGAAGATGAAATTTTTCAGGGTCCGGCTCTCCCAGGGTCTCCTTCAAAAGGCCCTCAGGAATCTCTCCCGATCGTGGCCGATAGGCGCTCTTTGGAAGATCCAGTCCATAGATCCTGATATTGCGGTCGAGATCCGCCGCCTTGTTGGAGAGATAACGGATTCCCGCATCTTCCAGTGCCATCCGGTAATGTTCATAAGTTTCCCCGTAAACATCTGTCTTCCAGACCATCCGGCTCTCATGATTTCCGTTTCCGCAGTACACCGGGAACTCCTTCGCAAGCTCTGTCAGAAGCGCCAGCGGGATCCTGACATCAGAATTTCCCCTCTTTGCGACCATTCCGTCCCCGCCAAAAAGCACGGCATCCGGTTTCACCTTCCGCACGGTCTCAAGCAGACGGCTGTTCTCTTCCCCGAATTCTTTATTGTGGAGATCAGTCAGGAAGACGATGGTCTTTCCCTGTCCGTGGATCTTCTCCGAGGCGATCCGGTACTTTTCCGTTACAAGGCAGTCCCTCTCATACCGGGAACGTGCCAGGCAGCCGGCCCCAAAAGCCATGACACTGGCTGCCAGAAACACTGCTGTTCCCAAATCGGATTACTCCTCCTCAAATACGCGGATCCCGCGCTCAACAACGCCTGCGAATGCCTGTGCATAGCTCTTGTACTCCGGATGCTTTGCGATGATCTTATCCATAACTTCCTTCATCTCTCCGCTGATGATGACGGTGCATCCTGCTGCCTTCTTATTTGTGGAACGGTTCTCGTACACGTCCTGCATTACTTTTACTCTTTCTTTCATGATCAATACTCCTTTTTATTTTTACTGTACCCATGCGCCGTCTGCGCCGACTACATACTTGTTATCGATCGTGGTATTTTTCGCGATCTTTCCCTCCGCGTCGAGATAGAACCACTTACCGGAATCCTGTCTCCATGCGCTCTTTACCATCTTTCCGTTTGTCTCAAAATAGTGCCACTCGGTGCCGAACATCTTCCATCCGGTTACCATCTTTCCGTCCGTATCAAAACCGAAATCAGCGGCATCGATCGTGTAGATCGTTCCTACTGCCTTTGTTCCGTCGGCAAACTCGTATCTCCAGCTGCCGTTATCCTGTACCCAGTGTCCGGCAGTTGTCTGCTTTCCTGCGGATGTGCTTCCGGACTTCTCTGTATTGACATACTGATAGCCATAGTCCAGCATCTTCTTTGTATCCTCATAGTGGGTGCTCTTGGATTTTAAGATCACCGCAACCATACGGACGCCGTTTTTCTCCACGCAGGTCACAAGAGTATTTCCTGCCTTGGAAGTATATCCCGTCTTTCCGCCGACGATTCCCGCATAATATCTGGAATCGTTCGGGTAGAGCATCTTGTGGCCCGGAGTGATGGTTCTTGCCGCAGCTGCCTTTGTCGCCGGGAACTTGTAGCTCAGTGTGGAGTCGATCTCGCAGAGCGTCTTATTTGCGAAGGCCGCAGCTGCGATCTTCGCCATATCGCGGCATGTAGTATACTGCTGATCGGAATTTAAGCCGTTTGGATTCACGAAATGTGTGTTCGTGCAGCCGAGCTCCGCCGCTCTCGCGTTCATGAGCTCCGCGAAGGCGGAAATACTGCCGGAGACATGCTCCGCGAGTCCGTTTGCGACCTCATTGGCAGATTTTAAAAGCAGGGCATAGAGGCTGTCCTTCACGGAGACCTGGTCGCCCTCCACGAGTCCGATCTTCACAGCTCCGGACTCCAGGTTTGTGACTGCTGTCTTTGAGAATGTCACCTTGTCGTCCAGGTTTGCTTTTTCCAGCACGAGAAGCGCTGTCATAAGCTTTGTGGTGCTGGCTGGAGCAAGCTTCTCATCGGCATTCTTCTCGAAGAGAACTCTTCCGTTCGTCACATCGTAGAGGATTCCGGCCTCCGCGGAGATCGTCGGCTTTGCGATGGCATCCGCTGCCGCTTTTGCCTCTGCGCTCACCTGGCTCTGACCGGCTGTGTTTGTTGTATTATTTGATGTATTGGGCTTGCTGTCCTCATATCCCGGACCGCCCTCGTTTCCAGCCTGGGGATTCTGGGTCGTGTTTGTCGTCTGTTTGTTCTGGCTGGTGGCCTGTTTATCGCTGTCCCGGATGATCGTAGCCGCCTGCACCGGCTGTGCCGCAAAAATGGCACATGCAAGTGCGACCGGGATAAATCTGTTCATTTTTCTCATTTTTCTTTCCTCATTTTTCTTTCCTCATTTTCCTTCTCTATGCTACCATAGACCCACCGAAAAAGCTTTGCAATTTTCTGTCGATTTTCTTATGTCGCTTCAAGCGTTCCCGTCTACGTCTCGCGCTGACAGGAACCGTATGTCCGTCTGATACGGGCATATCGCTTATATATCTTCGTCCAGCATACGAATGAGGTCTTCTCTCGTGATACTGCTGAGCGCTCCTGTTCCTTCCGTCACCACGGTATCCGCCAGATCCCGCTTCATCTCCTGAAGCTTCAGGATATTCTCCTCGATGGTGTGCTTCGTGATGAGTTTGAATACGGAGACCTGGTTCTCCTGCCCGATCCTGTGGGCGCGGTCTGTGGCCTGGTTCTGTGCCGCCACGTTCCACCACGGATCGTAGTGGATCACCACATCCGCCGCAGTGAGGTTTAATCCGGTTCCGCCGGCCTTCAGTGAGATTAAGAACACCATCACATCGTCCTTCTGGAACGAAGACGCCATCTGCACGCGGTCCCGCTTCGGCGTGGAGCCGGTGAGCAGGTAGAACGGGATCTTCTCCTTCTTTAAGCGCTTCGCGATGATCTCAAGCATCGATGTAAACTGGGAGAACAGGAGGATCTTATGTCCCGCAGATGTTCCGTTTAAGAGAAGCTCCATACAGGTATCGAGCTTCGCGGATCCACCTTTGTAGCCATCAAAGCATAGAGACGGCTCGCAGCAGATCTGGCGCAGACGCATGAGCTCCGCGAGGATCTGCATCCGCTCTTTTCCGTAATCTCCGTCAGTTCCCTCCATGAGCTGTTCCTTTAAGGAAGCTGCCGCCGCCGTGTAGAGGTCTTTCTGCTCGCCCTCCATGTTGGAGTAGAGAACCGTCTCTAATTTATCCGGAAGTTCCTTTAAGACATCTTTCTTTAAACGCCTCAAAATAAACGGTCCCGTAAGCTTTTTTAACTGAACCAGGGCATTTGGATCCTGGTCCCTCACGATCGGCATCTCAAACGCACGCTTAAACTTCTGTGACGTGAATAAAAATCCCGGCATCAGGAAGTCAAAGATACTCCAGAGTTCCCCAAGATGGTTCTCGATGGGTGTTCCTGTCAGGGCAAATCTCGTCTTTGCCGGAACAGCCTTCACGGATTTCGCTGCCTGTGTGGAGGAATTCTTGATGTACTGGGCCTCGTCAATGATCTCGAAGCGGAATTCCTTTTCATGGTACCAGAGAATATCGCGCTTTAAGAGGTCGTAGGACGTAATGATCACATCCGGGCGCTCCTTCTCATAAGCTGCGAACATCTCCTCGCGCTCTGCCTGGTTCCCCGCCGCCGTCATGATCTTAAGCTCCGGGGCGAACTGGGCAAACTCGTTCTCCCAGTTGTATACCAGGGATGCCGGACACACCACGAGAGACGTGCCGCCGTTCTCTGCCTTTTCATCCAGCAAAAGGGCGATGACCTGGATCGTCTTTCCCAGACCCATCTCGTCCGCAAGGATTCCGCCGAAGCCGTAGGCATCCAGGCTCTTTAACCACCGGTAGCCCACCTTCTGGTAGCTTCGAAGCGTCGATGCAAGGCGTTTCGGTATCTCATAATCGCTGTCCTCCACGTCCTTCATGCCACGGACCACAGCCTTGAACAGCTGGTCGCGGTACACGCTGACGCTCTTATCCTCTTTTAACGCCGCGTCCAGGAACATAGCGCGGTATGCAGGGAGCTTTATCGTGTCGGAACCCACAAGTTCCTTCGCGACACCGAGCTGTTCCGCGATCTTTGCGACCGTGAGAAGTCCGCCATCCCCCAGAGTCAGGAAATCGCCGTTCTTCATCCGGTAAAAGCTCTTTTTCTTTCCGTAAGCCGCCAGCACCGCAGCGAGTTCTTCCCGCGGAAGCGCCCCAGTGTCTACCTCAAGTTCCAGCCATCTTCCCAGCGTCCGTACCTGGACCGATGTGCTCACCGGCGGCAGGACGCGGATCTTCTTGAAGGACTCGGACACGAACACATCCCCGGTATCCATGAATTTCTTCATGCCCTCGGAGATCAGACGATATACCGCCTCATCGTCATTCTTGATCACGAGGTTTCCGGATCCGTCTTCCGTATACTTAAAGTAGGTGGTGATCAGCTGGCTCACCTTGAATTCTCCCGGGACATCCCGGCAGATCTCTTTCGGGACATTCTCGTCCGCCAGCGGGTGAAAGGAGAAATCGCCGTAGGCGAGCTCCGGACGCAGGGTGACGGTTCCAGCGGCATCGCTGTCAAAATAGAAGGAGGCCTTCAATTCCTTCGGGCGGTAGCTCTCGAGATCCACGCCCTCGGAGCGGATCAGTCCGAAAGGCTCCAGCTTTCTCAAAACTCTCTCATAAAAGAGCGGCATGTCCCGGTCATTGACGGAGACTTCATTCTCCGCATCAAGCCCCATGACCATGTATTCAATGAATACGGTCAGGCACTCCGTGTAGTCTGGATCGCAGCGGCAGATCGATTCCTGGTCCGCGATAAATAAGGACTTTTCGCCGGAAAAGGCCATAATGTCCTTATCAACAGTGACCTTGATCCCGTCCCGTCCCTCTTTCTTTACAACAGCGGTAAATGTAGGATTTTCCCGTTTTACCGTCAGCATTCTCTTTTTCTTCCGGTAATCCTCACACTCGATGGTCTGACCGTCCATGATGGCAAAGAACCGCTCTCGTCCGGCTTTTCCCAGGATCAGTTCTTTTAACGCCGGTTCCGCTTCCATGGAAAACCGGCCGTTTCCGCGGTATTGTTCCCTAAAAAAGCCGACACGTTCCATGATGAGAAGCGCCAGCGCCCGGCTCTCCTCATCGAAAGCCTGAAGACTGTGATGGAACGCCAGCCCTTTTCCGTACTGGACAAGGCTCATGGTTTCCATCGCCTTCGCGAAGGCTGTCAGATCCTTCACCGGGTACTGTTTTTCACGGCCCACCGTGAAGCGGACCCGCACCTGGTCTCTTGAGATCGTAACGATAGGGATCAGACGGTAATGTCCCTCCTCGGAGGCCCCCATGATCCGGCTCACCTCGCGGTTCGTGTACTCCCGGACCATAAACCGGACTTTCTGGGATGTGGAGACCGGATGTTTCGACTCCCTGCTCTCTCTCCGGAGCCATTCCGCAAGCAGGGCATGGGCATGCGGGCACATGGGGATCCCGTCGGGTCCCTGTGTGCAGGATACTCCGCAAAAGCCGAGATTTCTTCCCGTTTTACTGATATGCGAACAAGAGTAGTCAAAATTCTGACTACCCTTGCGCAGGATACGGACACGGTATTCATCTTCCCCGTCCATGACGGTTCCCCTGATCTCTGTCTCGCCTTTCCAGAAGGTTTCGGCAGTAAGTTCCGTTACTTCCATATCATTCCGTCCCCCCGGTTTGTTTTATTGCTTTCCAGCCCTGAAACGGATCGTTCCGCACTTCGTGCTCCCACGATCCTGACTTCATTCGCAATCCAGCCTGTCGGCTTACTTGCTCATGAAGTTTTGCCTGTCATATGTCTATGCATCTGTGCAGGCAAGCCTGCCCTTCTGCATAGCCGCATGACAGGCTGTTTCATCACATCCGTTCCGGTGCGCTGAATCCCAGAACGTTAATGCATGTCATTAACACATCACGTGTTAACGTAACAAGGCTGATGTAACCCGCCTGTTTCTTCTTGTCTTCCTCAGCGATGATCTTCGTCTCATGGTAGAAGTGGTTTAACGCGTTGGAGAGCTCGTAAATGTAAGCACAGATCTTATGCGGCGCAAGCTCCTCGAAGCAGGTAAGCATCACATCGCTGTACCGGGAGAGGGCGAGCATTAAGGTCTTCTCCGGCTCTGCGGACGGTGGAAGAACATCGCCATTCTCTGTATTTTCACAGGTGTCGCTGTATTTCTTTAAGATGGAGTTGATCCTCGCGATCGTGTAGAGAACATACGGACCTGTATTTCCCTCGAAGGAAGTAAATCTGTCGATATCGAAGACATAGTCCTTTGTGGCCTGGTTTGAAAGATCACCGTATTTTAAGGCGGCGAGGCCTACGATCTCTGCTGTCTTCTTTGCCTCATCCTCAGAAACGGTACGGTTCTCCATGATACGGTTGTAAGCCGCCTCATCGATATCCGCGATCAGGTTCTCAAGACGCATAACGCCGCCTTCTCTCGTCTTAAACGGCTTTCCGTCCTTTCCATTCATAGTACCGAAGCCGACAAAATCCATCTTCCGGTCTGCCGGAACGATCCCTGCCTTCTTTGCGACACGGAAGACCTGTGTAAAGTGGAGTTCCTGACGCTTGTCCACTACGTAGATATAGTGATCCGGCTTGAAATCTTCTTCTCTCTCAACGATGGTCGCAAGGTCGGAAGTCGCGTAGAGGGCCGCACCATCGGATTTTCTTACGATACACGGCGGAAGTTCCTTTGTATCAGTCGGCTCTGCGATATCTACAACGAGGGCCCCCTGGCTCTCATATGCAAGTCCTTTATCCTGGAGGTCCTTGATCAGGCCCGGGATATACGGCTGCGCGTCGCTCTCACCTTTCCACAGGTCGAAATCCACGTCAAGGTTTGCGTAGTTTCTCTTTAAATCTTTTAAGGAAACATTCATGATATGCTTCCAGATCGCGCGGTACGGCGCGTATCCGCTCTGAAGCTTGAAGGTCGCCTCCTGGGCGCGCTCCTTGAATGCCTCGTCAACCTTGGATTTTCCGCTGGCTGCCGGGTAGATTTCCTCAAGCTCAGAGATCGTAAACGGCGCTTCCTCCGGATACTCTCCGGTAAAGCTCTCGTCAAAGTACGGAAGTTCCGGCTTTCTGTCCTTTAATTCCTCGATGATAAGGCCCATCTGGAGTCCCCAGTCACCGAGATGAACGTCTCCGATGACCTTGTGGCCCACAAAGCGTCCCATGCGCTTTAACGCCTCACCGATCACCGCGGAACGGAGATGTCCGACGTGGAGCGGCTTTGCGACGTTTGCTCCGCCGTAGTCGATAACGATTGTCTCCGGCTTCTCGACCTCGTCCATTCCGAGCTTCTTTGCACCCTTCATTCCGTTCATGTAGCCGGAAAGGAAAGCCGGGTCTAATTTCAAGTTGATGAATCCCGGCATAACGGCATTCACTTCTTCAAATACTTCGCTGTCTTTTAACTGTTCTACTACACCGTTCGCGATATCGATCGGTTTCTTTTTATATGTCTTTGCGGCTGCCATCGCGCCGTTGCACTGGTATTCGCAGAGATCCGGGCGGTTGGACAGAGTCACTTTTGCAAAGTTCTCATCGTAACCGTTCGCCGCAAAAGCTTTTTTCATCTCATCCGTGATGATATCCAGAATTTTTTTCATCTGATTTTCTCCTTTTTTAGCGTGCCAGTCTGCATCATTTTCCCGCGCCATACCAAAAACATGGCAATTGCAGACACAGACTTATACAGTAACTATCATTATACCGTATCGCGGTAGAAAAATCCATAGTTCTGTTGATATTTTTGTTATCGTCCACGCATGACATAAACAGGAACCGATCCTGCCGATAGTTCGAATTTCAACGCGACAAAACCCACGACTGTCACTGGATTGTACGGCATTTTCACTCCAGAAACCTCCTGCCCGTGTGCAGAAAGAAATAGGAGCTGTTTTCGGTTATGGTCTGAACACGTCATGGGCAGGCATATTGGGGAGGAACAGCGAACTGCCAGGTTTCAAGGAAAGACCTGGCAGTTGAAAATATCATCTTATCTTTTACGCTTCCCCGATCACGCTCGTCGCGAAATTCACCGAAGCCATAGCGTCCTTACAATAGGCATCCGCCCCGATGGCATCTGCATACTCCTGTGTCAGGACTGCACCGCCAACCATGACCTTCACCCATGGTGTATCCTTCCGGAGCGCCTTGATGGTGTCCTCCATTGCCGGAACCGTTGTCGTCATGAGGGCACTGAGTCCCACCACCGGCACGTGCTCCTTCACCGCCGCTTCCACGATGGTCTCTGGCGGCACATCGCGTCCGAGATCCATCACGTCAAAACTGTAGTTCTCCAGAAGAACCTTCACGATATTCTTTCCGATATCGTGAATATCGCCTTTAACTGTGGCGAGGATCACTTTTCCCTTTTTCTCCTGAACCTCACCGCTGGCCTCCATGGACTCTTTCACGACGGCGAACGCTGCCTTCGCCGCCTCCGCACTCATCAAAAGCTGCGGGAGGAACACGGTTCCGGCTTCAAAGCCTTTTCCTACCTCGTCGAGGGCCGGGATCATATCCGTATTGATGAGCTCTAAGGCATCCGTGTCCTTCAAGGCGAGTTTCGCTGCATCGGCTGCCGCCTGAGACATTCCCTTTACAATGCTCTTTTTTAACGCAGATCCGGTATCTGCCGCTCCTGTGCCTGTGCCGGACGTATTTCCGGCTCCATTGCTGTTTCCTGCGCCTGCCGCTCCACTCACCCCGGCTGCCTGGTTCACCGCCGCCGCCTTTAAGATCTCTTTCTGTCTCTTCTTCTCCGCTTCCTTCGGACCATAGATTCCCACATATCCCGCGCAGTTCTCATCCTGAGCTGACAGCACAAGGAAGCTGTCATAGGCCTGCATCATAGCTTCCAGATTCGGATTCACGATCCCCGCGGAAAGTCCGTTCTGCATCGCGAGAAGGAAGAAGGAGGCATTGATATTCTCACGCATCGGAAGGCCGAAGGACACGTTGGAAACACCGAGGACTGTCTTTCCTCCAAGCTCGTCCCGCACTCTTCTCACGGTCTCCAGCGTTGTGAGCGCCCCGTTCTTATCGGAGCTCACCGCCATGCAGAGACAGTCCACGAGAATATCCTTTTTCGGGATCCCGTAGGATGCCGCAGTCTCGTAGATTTTCTTTGCAACAGCGATCCTTCCGTCCGCGGTCTCCGGAATTCCATCCTCATCGAGAGCCAGGGCAACCACCACGCCGCCATAATGCTTTACCAGCGGGAAGATCTGCTCCATGACCTCTTTCTTTCCGTTTACCGAGTTGATCAGCGGTTTTCCGTTGTAGATCCTGAGCGCCCGCTCCATGGCCACCGGGTCGGAGGTGTCGATCTGAAGAGGCAGATCCAGAACACCCTGAAGTTCCTTCACCACATCCACCATCATCTGGGGTTCATCGATCCCCGGAAGTCCCACGTTGACATCCAGAACATCGGCGCGGCTCTCCTGCTGGGCAACACCCATGGATAAAATATAGGTCAGATCCTTATCCTTCAACGCCTGCTTGAATTTCGGCTTTCCCGTCGGGTTGATCCGCTCCCCGATCAGGATCGGTCTGCCGCCGAATGTCACCGCGTGGGAGTAGGAGGAGATCACCGTGCGGTTTTTGTCCGTAATTTCACAGACAGGAATATCATCGCAGGCAAGCTTTGTCTTATGGATGTGTTCCGGTGTCGTTCCGCAGCAGCCGCCGAGTACCGTCGCCCCGTTTCTCGCCATCTCCTGCATCGCCGTGGCAAACTCATCGGCATCGATATCGTAAACGGTCTTTCCACCCTCGCTTCTCGGCAGTCCCGCATTTGGGTTGACGAGGATCGGGATGGAGGACACCTTCGCCATATCTCTCATAAACGGCAGCAGCTGGATCGGCCCGAGACCACAGTTTAAACCGATCACATCGGCTCCCAGTCCCTCTAAGAGTGCCGTCACAGACTCCACGTTGCCCCCGGTCAGCATTTTTCCCTTTTCATCCAGCGTGACGGTCGCAAATACCGGCAGATCACTGTTCTCCTTCGCCGCCAGGACTGCTGCTTTAAGCTCATATCCGTCGCCCATGGTCTCGATGATCACAAGATCCGCGCCAGCCGCTTTTCCGATGAGGACTACCTCTTTATATGCCTCATAGGCGTCCTCAAACTCCAGATCACCGTATGGCTTTAAGAGTTTTCCCGTCGGTCCCATGTCCAGAGCCGCGTAACCATGTCCGGCCGCCGCGATGGCGTTTTTTGCATTTCGAACCGCCGCCGTCACGATCTCTTTTACGGAATATCCATCCTCCGCTTTAAATTTAAAATGGTTTGCGCCGAAGGTATTCGTCGTCACCACGTCAGATCCCGCATCGAGGTACTCCCTGTGGATCTCAGTAATGATCTCCGGTCTGGAAAGATTCCATGTCTCCGGGAGTTCGCCCGGCTTCAGACCCCGGGCCTGTAAAAGACTTCCCATACCTCCGTCAAAATAAATCCGTCTCTCCCTCATCAGTTCCAGAATTCCCATGGCTCTCTCCTATCTTCTTCAACTTATCTTCTGAAGGCGCAGTCTTTCTTTCCGCACGCCTCGCACCCCTCGATCACACAGGCTGCCGGTGTCCGGCTCACCCCGATCACCGCTGTCACCGATTTCGAGGGCAGCATCAGAAATCCCTCTGTCAGTGTGATCCCGATCCTCTTTCCTGCCTCCAGTCCGTCAAGGATCTGTTTCTGGACCGATAATGGGAAATCCCCGTAACCCGGTGAAAATCTTGGTCTCAGATAAAGACCTTTTTCCAGATATTCCTTTTTCCACCCGGCATTCAGCTCATTGCAGTAAGCCTCCACCATCGCTGCCGCCGCTGCCTGCATGACCACTGCTTTTGCGACCGAAAGCTTTCCGTACCGGGCGAGAAGTCTGTCTACCTCCGCCCCCACGGTGGCCGCCATCACAAGCACAGACTCACAGCCGGACAGGTTCTTTTTTAAGTTTGCGCTCTTTACCCGGAAGCAGCCGCCATCGATGGTTCCGTCCTCTTCCACAGAGAGCGGATACTCCCGCACGAGGTGTCTGAACTCCGCCGCGCGTTCTGCTTCCCGGATGCATTCCTCCAAAAGCCGTTCCGTCTCCGGATCCGGTTCATGTTTTCCAAGCCCCAGATATCGGAGCGCTTCTTTTCTGTCCGTCTGCATGATTTGAACGAGTTCCTTCCTTATTATAATAGATCGTATAACCGGCAGTTAAGCTTCCCATAACCAGAGGTTAAACTATTTCTCTTCCTATGATCTGTCCGCATATTCTTTCCCTGACAGATCTTTATCAGCATATCACGTCCGATCCGCCATCGTCCAATATATCCGCCATGTGTCTGGTTATAGTTTTTTCTTATTGCCATTCAGCATGCTACATGCCTTCAAATTTCCGGATCTCCTCCAGATATTTCTGTCCCAACGGGCTCAGGGCGATCCCTTTTCTCTTTAAGTATCCGATAGTCATGACCTCGTCGGACTTTAATTTCACCGCCCAGTAATCGGAACCGTTTAAATTATCACAGAGGATGCCGGAACAGAGGGTATATCCGTTAAGGCCTACCATCAGATTTAACAAGGTTGCCCGGTCATTGGCCTTGATCAGCTGTTTATAGCTGTAGGTGCTCAGCACCTCCTCCGCAAAATAGAAGGAGTTGTAATTTCCCTGTTCAAAGGAAAGACACGGATACTCCTGAAGCTCCTCGATGGTGATCTCCTTCTGGTTCGCTAACGGATGGCCTTTCCAGAGATATACATAGATCCCGCAGTCCATAAGCGGGCAGAATTCCAGGTCGGACTCATCGAAAAGCTTTGTGAGCACTTTCCGGTTGAAATCGTTCAGATACAGAATCCCGATCTCACTCCTGAACGTCTTCACATCCTCAATGACCTCATAGGTCTTCTCTTCCCGGACCGCGAACTCGTACTCATCCATACCGAACTGCTTTACCATCTCGATAAACGCGTTTACCGCGAAGGTGTAATGCTGCATGGAAACGCCGAATTTCTTCTTCACGTTCTTTTTCTCAATATATCTGGATTCCATCAGCTTATACTGTTCCGTTACCTGTCTCGCGTAGCCTAAGAACTCCTGTCCTTCCGGTGTCAGGACAACGCCGCGGTTGCTTCTCTTAAAAAGCTCTGTCCCGATCTCATTTTCCAGCTCCTTGAGCGCCAACGAAAGGCTGGGCTGGGATATGAAAAGAAGCTTCGCCGCTTCATTCATGGAACCGGTGTCCGCGATGGTGATCACATACTTTAACTGCGTCAGCGTCATAACACGTCTCCTTTCGGGTGGATCCGGGCCTGTTGTTTTCCCTTCCCGGCTCCTGATATGTCAAATTTTATCCACTGTGAGTCATTTTGTCAATCCGAACCGCCATTCCGCAAAGGCACACCGGCTCTGGTCGTTGCGGTCCGTGCGCTGCAGAGCCAAACTGCAACAATTTTTTCGTTAAAAAATAAATTTGCTTGACATTTTGAAACAAACTCCCTATAATTCAAAATAATCTTTAACCGCTTCACTGCAACTCGACAGAGCGTTGAACGGTTATCATGATAACAAGTTCCAGAGGAGGAATCAATTATGAAAAAAAGAGTTTTAAGTTTAAGCCTTGCACTTGCAATGGCGGCTTCTTTAACTGCCTGCGGAAGCTCATCTTCCACAACCGAGACAACTGCCGCTGCAGCAGCTGACGCAACAACAGCCGCTGCTGGCGCTTCCAGTGAAGCATCTTCCGGCAAAGTATTCAAGATCGGCGGTATCGGCCCGGTCACAGGCGCGGCTGCTGTATATGGTCTCGCAGTTAAGAACGGCGCACAGATCGCTGTTGATGAGATCAACGCTGACGGCGGTATCAACGGATACCAGATCGAGTTTAATTTCCAGGATGACGAGCACGACGCCGAGAAATCCGTCAATGCCTACAACACATTAAAAGACTGGGGCATGCAGGTCCTCATGGGAACTGTAACCTCCGCTCCGTGTGTAGCTGTTGCAGATAAGACGAATGCTGACAATATGTTCCAGATCACACCGTCCGGCTCCTCTGTTGAGTGTGCGCAGAACCCGAACGTGTTCCGTGTATGCTTCTCCGATCCGGATCAGGGTGCTGCATCCGCAACTTACATTGCTGAGAACAAGCTTGCGGAAAAGATCGCAGTGATCTACGACAGCTCCGATGTATACTCCAGCGGTATCTACGAGAAATTCGCTGCTGAGGCTGCAAACCAGGGTCTTGAGATCGTGGACGCCGAGGCATTCACTGCAGATTCCAACAAGGACTTCTCCACACAGCTCCAGAAGGCAAAGGACGCAGGCGCTGACCTCGTATTCCTTCCGATCTACTACACAGAGGCATCCCTGATCCTCAAGCAGGCTGACACCATGGGCTACGCTCCGAAATTCTTCGGCTGCGACGGTATGGACGGTATCCTTCAGGTTGAAAACTTTGATACAAAGCTTGCTGAAGGTTTAATGCTCTTAACTCCGTTTGCTGCTGACGCTCAGGATGAGCTTACCCAGAAATTTGTAACTTCTTACAAAGAGAACTATGGCGAGACTCCGATCCAGTTCGCTGCTGACGCATATGACGCGATCTACGCGATCAAAGCTGCCATGGAAGAGGCTGACATCACACCGGATACATCTGTAAGCGATACCTGCGATAAGATGAAAGAGGCTATGTTAAAGATCAAAGTCAATGGTCTTACCGGTGAAGACATGACATGGACAGAGGATGGCGAACCGCACAAGGCACCGAAGGCTGTCAAAGTCGTAGACGGCGCATATCAGGCGATGTAATCGATCATTTAAGAATGGCATCATGTTAAGAGGATTGTCGCTTCGGCAATCCTCTTGTTTCTTTCACGGCCCTGCGTTGTGATGTGCCTGAACTGTTCCCCGAAAAACTGGCCCACAGCTAATGAAAGCATACCGAGGTGTAAAATTTATGACGGGTTTTATCAACTACTTAATCAATGGAATCAGCCTTGGCAGTGTCTACGCGATCATCGCGCTTGGATACACCATGGTCTATGGAATCGCGAAAATGTTAAACTTCGCCCATGGCGATATCATCATGGTCGGAAGCTACGTGGTCTTTATCACGACACACAGTATGGGAATGCCGGTCTTCTTAAGCGTTCTCCTTTCTGTCATCGTGTGTACCGTGCTCGGTATCGTCATTGAGCGTGTCGCCTACAAACCGCTGCGTGACGCTTCTCCGCTGTCCGTCCTGATCACGGCTATCGGCGTCAGCTACTTATTACAGAACGTCGCTCTCCTCTTATTCGGAGCCGACACAAAGTCCTTTACCTCTGTCGTAACGATCCCGGCTCTGAAGTTCGCGGACGGTGCCATCACAGTGACCGGTGAGACTCTCGTGACGATCGTTTCCTGTATCGTGATCATGATCGGACTTACCACCTTTATCAACAAGACGAAGGCCGGACAGGCCATGCTCGCCGTATCGGAAGACCGCGGTGCCGCCACCCTGATGGGGGTAAACGTAAACGGAACCATCGCGCTCACATTCGCGATCGGCTCCGCCCTCGCTGCCGTGGCCGGTGTCTTACTCTGCTCCGCCTATCCGTCCCTGACTCCTTACACAGGATCCATGCCCGGCATCAAGGCCTTCGTGGCAGCCGTATTCGGCGGAATCGGTTCCATCCCCGGCGCGTTGATCGGCGGAATCCTTCTGGGAATCATTGAGATCCTGTCAAAAGCATATATTTCTTCCCAGCTCTCCGACGCGATCGTATTCTCCGTCCTGATCATCGTCCTCTTAGTACGTCCGACCGGAATCCTGGGCAAAAAACTGAACGAGAAAGTGTAGGTGATTCCCATGAAAAGTACAGCAAAAAAGAAACTCTTTATCAACAATATGATCACGCTCGGCATGGTCGTTGCTGCCTGGATCATCATGGAAGTGCTCATGGGCACCGGACATGTATCCAGCCTTTTAAAGGGACTCCTCGTTCCTTTCTGTATCTACGTGATCATGGCGGTTTCCTTAAACCTGACCGTCGGAATCCTCGGTGAGCTGAGCCTCGGACACGCAGGCTTCATGTGTGTCGGCGCCTTCTCCGGCGCCCTCTTCTCCAAATGCATGAAGGGCGCGATCGATCCGACCGTAAGCCTTGTGATCGCCATCTTTGTCGGCGCTGCCGTTGCTGCCGTTTTCGGCATTCTGATCGGCATCCCGGTCCTGCGTCTGCGCGGTGACTATCTCGCCATCGTGACTCTTGCCTTCGGCGAGATCATCAAGAACCTTGTAAACGCCGTATTCCTCGGACGCGACGCTGACGGCTTCCACATCTCCTTCAAGGACTCCATGTCCTTAGGCTTAAAGGATGGCGGCGAAGTCCTCATCAAGGGTCCTCAGGGGATCACAGGGACCCCGCAGGCAGCCACCTTCACGATCGGCATCATTCTGGTCCTGATCACACTGATCATTGTCATGAACCTTGTAAATTCCAGAACCGGCCGCGCGATCATGTCCATCCGTGACAACCGCATCGCCGCTGAGTCCATCGGAATCAACATCACAAAATACAAGCTGCTGGCGTTCAGCATCTCCGCTGCTCTGGCAGGCGTTGCAGGCGTTCTCTATGCCCACAACCTTACGACACTTACTGCTCTCCCGAAGAACTTCGGCTACAACATGTCCATCATGATCCTTGTATACGTGGTTCTCGGCGGAATCGGAAGCATCCGTGGATCTGTGATCTCAACCGTCATCCTCTACCTGCTTCCGGAGCTTTTAAGAGGTTTAAACAACTACCGTATGCTGATCTACGCCATCGTCCTGATCCTCGCGATGCTCTTCAACTCTGCGCCGCAGTTCATCACGCTCCGCAAGCGGATTTTTGGCGGCTTAAAACCGCAGCATGCTGCCCATTCCGGAAAGGAGGAAGCTTAAAATGTCAGACATGTTAAGTGTAAAAGGATTAAGCATCTCCTTCGGAGGCTTAAAGGCTGTCAATAATTTTGCCATCAACATTGAAAAAGGCCAGCTCTACGGTCTCATCGGACCGAACGGTGCCGGCAAGACCACGATCTTTAACCTCCTGACAGGCGTTTACAAGCCGGATACAGGAACGATCCTCCTAGATGGCCAGAACCTTACAGGAAAGTCCACTACCGACATCAACAAAGCCGGTATCGCCCGTACGTTCCAGAACATCCGCCTTTTTAAGGACCTCTCCGTTCTCGACAACGTAAAGGCCGGACTCCACAACCACCACACCTACTCCACTCTTGAGGGAATTCTCCGCCTTCCGAGGTACTACAAGGTGGAAAAAGAGATGGACGAGGAGGCCATGGAACTCTTAAAGGTATTCGGACTTGACGGAGAATGTGATTTCAAGGCCTCCAACCTTCCTTACGGAAAACAGAGAAAGCTTGAGATCGCCCGCGCCCTTGCGACGGAGCCGAAGCTTCTTCTTCTCGATGAGCCGGCTGCCGGCATGAACCCCAACGAGACCGCGGAGCTGATGGAGACGATCCGCTTCGTCCGCGACCATTTCGGAATGACGATCCTCTTAATCGAGCACGACATGAAGCTCGTCAGCGGTATCTGTGAGCGTCTTACCGTCTTAAACTTTGGTCAGGTCCTCTGCACAGGTCCTACTCAGGAAGTCTTAAGCAATCCGGAAGTTATCAAAGCTTATCTCGGTGAATAGGAGGAGAACAATCATGGCAATGTTAGAAGTAAGAGATCTGGAAGTCTACTACGGCGTGATCCAGGCGTTGAAAGGAATCTCCTTCGATGTAAATCAGGGAGAGATCGTCGCTCTGATCGGTGCCAACGGTGCCGGAAAGACGACAACACTGCACACCGTGACGGGTCTTTTGAGCGCCCGTTCCGGACATATCATGTACGAAGGAACCGATATCACAAAGATCCCCGGCTACAAGCTCGTCAGCATGGGAATTGCCCATGTTCCGGAGGGACGCCGTGTATTCTCCACCCTCACCGTTCTCCAGAATCTGAAGCTCGGTGCCTACACAAGAAAAGATAAGGCAGAGATGGATGCGACGCTCAATATGATCTATCAGCGTTTCCCGCGTTTAAAGGAGCGTGTGAACCAGCCGGCCGGTACCCTCTCCGGCGGTGAGCAGCAGATGCTCGCCATGGGACGCGCCCTCATGAGCCATCCGAAGCTCATCGTTCTCGACGAGCCGTCCATGGGTCTGTCCCCGATCTATGTAAATGAAGTCTTCGACATCATCCAGAGCATCAACCGCGACGGCGTGACGGTTCTCTTAGTCGAGCAGAACGCGAAAAAAGCTCTCTCCATCGCAAATCAGGCGTATGTACTGGAGACCGGTAAGATCGTTTTGAGCGGCGACGCGAAGCAGCTCATGAATGATAATAAGGTTAAGAAGGCTTATTTGAGTGAATAATCAGAAGTTACGGTCTGTGCCTGGCACGGACCGTATTTTTGTTACAGTACACGGGCACTCCATGCCCGCGCACTGTAACAGGATTTTGCCGATGCTTCGCATTCCGAATCGGCAAAATCCGCGGTCATAACGGTATCATACGGAATTTTCAGTTCAGAAAATTCCTACCCATGAAAAGTAACATTTTTTTTACAAATATGCGAATCCATGAAAATTATGTAACGTTTTGACGAATTTTATGGTATACTCTTAGCAGACAGCACTGAAACTGTGCAGAATAAAGAAGAAAAATCATGTACAGGGGAGGAAGATATTATGAGCAAAGTCATTACAGTCAGCCGCGAGCTCGGCAGCGGAGGCCGCGAGGTCGGTCTTCGTCTCGCAAAAAAACTCGGCATTCCTTTTTACGATAAAGAACTCATCGCCATGGCGGCCGAGGACAGCAATATCTCGGAAGATCTTTTTCATGCGAACGATGAAGTGATCGCCGGTCAGAAACGGATCAACTACGATGATTATGCCACTGTGGATCCTTTCTCACCTGTATACGAAGTCCCGGTCTCCGACCAGCTCTTCGTGATCCAGTCGAAGATCATCCAGCGGCTTGCCGCAAACGGTCCCTGCGTGATCATTGGCAGATGCTCCGATGTGATCGTCGAGGACGCTTTCCGCATCTTTATCTGCTCCAGCTTCAAAAAGCGTGTGGAGCGGATCCAGGGGCTTGAGAAGGAGCCGGAGGATCTTAAAAAGCTTGAAAGCCGCATCCGCGCTGTGGATGCGAAGCGCCGGGATTACTACCAGTATTACAGCGGAAATGAGTGGGGCAAACCGAAGAACTATGACCTCTGCTTAAACAGCGGCACGCTCGGGATCGAGCGGTGTGTGGAGATCATTGCGAATTCAGTCACTTTGGAATAGCAGGAATTTTCTTTATTGCATAAAAGCGTAAAACTTCAACTTATTGAATTTTTCTGTTGACAAATCCGCCCGACAGCGCTATGATAGCTTCAGCAGCCGGAGAGAATGGATCCGGCGGTAATCTTCAGAGAGGAGAACAGCAGATATGAAGAACCAGATGATGAATCTTTTTGCATCCTATTCTTTTTATTATTTTCCGGGCTATTATTACTGCGCGGACTGTTTCTGCTGCAAAAAACAACCCTCTCCGACCGAAGGTCTTTAGGACTTCAGGAAACGTAAAGGAAAATGCGGAGCCGGTGTTTGCGATTGCAGCAAACACCGGCTTTTTTGTTTCCGGATACCCACAAACGTATGCATGAAGCAGTTCCTTTTTTTCGGCTACGGTACCAGCTGAATACAGGAATATCCGTTTTCCAGAGCGTTTTTATAAGCAGACCAAACCGAAACTTGTCATATAAAGGAGAATAAGATTATGATCATTATTTTAAAAAGAAATGCCAACAAAGAGAAAGTAGAGAACTTAAAGACAGAGCTTGTAAATCAGGGATTTAAGCTCCATCTCTCCGAAGGAACCGAGGCCTCCCTCATCGGTCTCATCGGTGACACAAGCCAGATCCATGAAGACTGGTTAAAAGCCAACGATGTCGTTGAGGACGTCCGCAGGATCCGTGAGCCGTATAAGAAGGCAAACCGCTCCATGCACCCAGAGGACACGGTCATTGATGTCTGCGGCAGAAAGATCGGCGGCGGCAGCTTTCAGGTCATCGCAGGTCCCTGCTCCATCGAGACAAAGGAACAGATCACAGAGGTCGCTTCGGACGTAAAGCGTTCCGGCGCAGCCTTCCTCCGCGGCGGTGCCTTCAAGCCGAGAACTTCCCCGTACGCGTTTCAGGGTCTTCACGAGCAGGGTCTTGACCTTCTCTTAGAGGCAAAGAAAGCCACCGGTCTCCCGGTAGTCACAGAGATCATGAGCGCGGAGCATCTTCCGCTCTTTGACGACGTTGACATCATACAGGTCGGCGCAAGAAACATGCAGAACTTCGAGCTCTTAAAGGTCCTTGGAAAGATCGACAAGCCGATCCTCTTAAAACGCGGTCTTGCAAACACCTTAGACGAGCTTCTGATGAGTGCGGAGTACATCATGGCAGGTGGAAATGAGAAGGTGATCCTCTGCGAGCGCGGCATCCGCACCTTTGAGACTTCCTACAGAAATACGCTGGATATCTCCGCGATCCCGATGTTAAAGAAAAAGACCCATCTTCCGGTCATCGTCGACCCGAGCCATGCGGCAGGCATCCGCTTCATGGTGGAGCCCCTTGCCATGGCAGCTATCGCAGCCGGAGCCGATGGTCTCATGATCGAGGTCCACAATAACCCTGAGAAAGCCCTCTGCGACGGTGCCCAGTCCCTGACACCGGAAATGTTCGACCATCTGATGAAAAAAGTCGATAAAGCTGCGGATTTCTTCCACTCTCTCGGTTAATCGTTGTTCTTTTCCTGAATATGCAGTATAATATTTAAATCACACCGCAATGAAACGGCAGGTCGGCGCTGAAAATGCGCCGGCCTGCCGGACGGTTGCAGACTATTAAGATTCATGGAGGTTCACACGATGGTCAGAAACACTGAAACTGCTTTTGTTCCAAATCTGCGCGGAGGCGACGGAACGATCGAGATCCGTCATATCTTAAACAAGGATGAGCTCATGGGACACGCGTCCATGTACGCCCACGTGATCATCCCGGCCCACGCCAGCATCGGATTCCACCAGCATGTGGAAAACACCGAGCCGTACTACGTTCTCAAGGGAAAGGGAATCTTCGAGGACAACGATCACACCGAGACCGAGATCCACCCGGGCGATGTCTGTGTCATCGAGGTTGGCCAGAGCCACGCGATCAAAAATCCTTTTGATGAGCCGCTTGAGATCATGGCACTTGTGATCAATGAGCGTGGAAAAGAGATCTAAACCCGCGCGTCCCAGTCCATCCGAAGCAGGAACACGATAAAGATGATCGAACTCAGCGTCCACGTCAGCGGGTACGCTGAGGAGATCGTCCGGAAGACGGGAATGATCCGGATCGCGATCGTCACGTAGAGCACGCGGATACCGCACCAGCAGATCAGCATCGTGAACATCGGGACAATGGATTTTCCCACGCCGCGGAGTACTCCCGTCGCGCAGTTGGAAAACGCCAGCAGAAAGAAAAACAAGGCAACCGTTCTTCCGTGGATCGTTCCGAATTCGATCGCTTCCGGCACATCCACAAAGATCCGAAGCAGGATCGGAACCCAGATAAAAAGACAGATTCCTACAAGCTCCGCCATCGCCATTCCGAACGCCACACCCATCACGGAACCTTTCTTCGCGCGGTCCGCTTTCCCGGCACCGAGATTCTGGCTCACAAAGGTTGTCAGCGCCATGGACATGCTCATGATCGGAAGAAAGGCAATCCCCTCAAGCTTCGCGAAGGCCCCCTGTCCGGAGATTGCAAAAGCTCCGAAGGTATTGATGTTTGACTGGACCACAAGATTTCCGACACTGATCACGGAGTTCTGGAGTCCCGTCGGAAGTCCCTGTGTGATCACCTGACGGATCATGGAGCCGTTGAAGCGAAGCTCCTTAAAATGGATCGTCGCAGCTCCTCCATCCTTCACCATGCGGATCATGCATAATAAAACACTCAATCCCTGGGCGATCACCGTGGCAACAGCAGCGCCTGCGGCACTCCACTGAAATCCCGCCACAAAGATCAGATCCAGGATCATATTCACTACAGAAGAAAAGATCAGATAATACAGGGGATGGACACTGTCCCCCACTGCCCTCATGATGTTCATGCAGATATTGTACATGATGACGGTGGAGACACCGGCAAAATAGATTCCGAAGTACAGTCTCGCCTCCACCATCACGCTGTCCGGCGTGTTGAGCCAGCCGAGAAGGATCGGAACAAAAAACAAACCGATGAGCGTCGCGAAAACCGAGAACACAATTCCCAGAAGAAAGTTTGTGTGTACCGCGCACCGTAATTTTTCCTCATCCTGTGCCCCGAAATATTTCGAGATCACGACACCGCCGCCCACAGCGATCCCGGCAAAAAACGTGATCACCGACATATTCACATTCGATGATAAGCTCACCGCCGCGAAGGCATCATTGCTCGCGAAATTTCCGACGACCCAGGCATCCGCCATATTGTAAAGCTGCTGTAAAAGCTGTCCTAAAAAGATCGGGATCATAAACCTGAAAAGTCCTCGTCCGATCGGACCTTCTGTCAGATTCCCATCCTTCTTCCCACTACCGGCTCCTGCCCTTTTCCGGACTAATCCCATGCCATTTCCTCCCTCCGTATCAGACCATTCGTCCTTCATATGCTTCAGGTATTGTCCGCATAGTACGGACTTTTGTCGTTTAAGTGACACATTGTAACTAAAATAATCGTATCATGTATGACCAGGGATGTCAAGTGACGGAACGGTCCCTGATCTTATGAAAACCAAAGGAGATTTTTCTTATGCCGCAGATCAAAAAAATCACTGATCTCACAGCGCCGGAACTCGATCTTTTTTCCAGATATTCCGAGTCCCAGCTTTTCCATATCAACGAACCGAAACCGGGGATCTTCATCGCAGAAAGCCCGAATGTGATCGAGCGCGCCCTCAATGCCGGGTATGAACCGCTCGCTGTCCTCATCGAAGAAAAACAGGCCGACGGCCTGATCCCGAAGCTCTTTTTTGCTTACCCGGAGCTTCCTGTGTACACCGCAAAATTCGATCTACTGACAAATCTCACCGGCTTTGCCTTAACCCGCGGCCTGCTCTGCGCCATGAAGCGAAAGATCCTGCCGTCTGTGGCGGAAATCTGTGAGGGAAAACACCGGATCGCTGTCCTTGAGAATGTCATGAACCCCACAAATATCGGGGCGATCTTCCGCTCCGCCGCGGCCCTTGGAATGGACGCGGTGCTCCTGACCTCCGGCTGCAGCGATCCCCTCTACCGGAGAGCCGCCAGAGTCAGTATGGGAACTGTCTTCCAGATTCCGTGGACCTGTTTTCCGAAAAACGCGGATCTCTCCTGCGGCGGACTTGAAACACTCCGATCTTTGGGATTTCAGACGGCTGCCATGGCGCTGAAAGAAGATTCCGTTTCCATTGATGAGCCGAAGCTTCTTGGTGCCGAAAAACTCGCCGTGATCTTAGGCACAGAAGGGGACGGCCTCGCCTCCGCAACCATCGGCGGGTGTGATCATACGGTCATGATCCCGATGGCCCATGGGGTAGATTCGCTGAATGTTGCGGCAGCCAGCGCGGTGGCATTCTGGGAGCTGGCGAAATTTCGCAGGATTTAACTGTGTTTACGTCCCTTTATGAATAATTTGTGTATTTCACACTTTCATCAAATTTTGCTCGTATACTCCTATCCATAACAATATTTCACGGGGCAGAGCACTTCAATCCTTTACAGTTCTCCCCTACAGAACCTGTCAACGGCAGCTTCTCCCGAATACATGACGGCTAATACACAGCCACGTGTCAAAAGGAAATACCCGGGCGCAGGCGAAAAAACAGAAAGGATCTGGTATCATGAAAAAACAGGCATTATTCTGCATGGTTCTTGCAGGTACTCTTATGGTCGGTGGATGCGGTCAAAAAGCTGCTGACTCCACCGCTGGCACCGCGCAGGTGACCGAAACGTCCGACTCCGCTCCGGCTGACAAACCGGACGGCGCTCCGGGCGATAACTCCGATAAACCCGGAAATCCGCCGGACGGGGCTCCGGGAAGCATGGACGGAAAGCAGGCACCGCCGGACGGCGGGAACGGAGGTCCGGGAGGTCCCGGAGGCCCGGGGGGACAGAGTGCTGCTCCGACATCCTACAAGGCAGTCTCAAGCTACTCCACCGATACTGAGGAGGATGGGAAGACCTACACTTCCACAGGAGCTGATGAGAGCGCAGTTCTCATCACCGACGGCGCGAAGGTCACCTTAAAAAATTTCACGATGGACCGCAACTCCGCTGACAGCACCGGAGGCGATAACTCCAGCTTTTACGGAACCGGTGCCGCGGCACTTGCCGCCAACGGCAGCCTGACACTGACCGGCGGCACCATCACCACCGATGCAAAAGGCGGTGCAGGTGTCTTCAGCTACGGAGACGGCAAAGTCACCGTATCCGACACCACCATCACCACAAAACAGGATACCTCCGGCGGTATCCATGTGGCAGGCGGCGGCACACTCACTGCCTCCAACCTCACCGTTGAGACAAACGGTGAATCCTCCGCGGCGATCCGGAGCGACCGCGGCGGCGGTACCATGACCGTCGATGGCGGAACCTACACCTCCCGGGGAACCGGCTCCCCGGCAGTCTACTGTACCGCCGACATTACCGTCAATAACGCGGCGCTCACTGCTGAAAACTCTGAGGCTGTCTGCATAGAGGGTCTGAACTCCCTTTCTCTCACAAACTGTTCTCTCTCCGGAAACATTCCGGAAAATGAACAGAATGACTGCGACTGGACCGTCATCCTCTATCAGAGCATGTCCGGTGACTCAGAAGTCGGCGAAAGCAAATTTTCCATGGACGGCAGCAGCCTGACCTCCTTAAACGGCGGCCTCTTCTACACGACGAATACGGAGAGCGCCTTCTACCTGAAAGACGTGGATATCACCTACTCCCAGTCCAATGACTTTTTCTTAAAATGCACCGGAAATGCCAACAAACGCGGCTGGGGCCAGTCCGGAAAAAATGGTGCTGACTGCACCTTTACCGCAGATTCCCAGGAAATGAGCGGCGATATCCTCTGGGACAGCATCAGCAATCTCGATCTGAAGCTCACAAGCGGCACCATCTTAACAGGCGCCATCCTTCAGGATGAGACAAACGCCGGTGACGGCGGAGACGGAACCTGCGACGTCACCATAGACGCCCTCTCCGCCTGGACCGTAACCGGAAACAGCACCGTCACCTCCCTCACCTGTAACGGCTCCATCACAGGCGATGACGGCAAAAGCGTGACGATCGCCGGCACAGACGGCACTGTATTTGTGCAGGGCACCAGCAAATATACGATCACGACCGGTTCCTACAACGAGTAAATTTTAAACTTTGACCTTCTGTTATTTTTTTAACAATTTCTTCCATTTTCGTTGTATACACAACATACATTATATTTTGGTTATGCTATACTAAGCCCATCGCATAGCAAACCAAGTAACTGTTCAGTGCCTCACAGTTACATGCAAAAATCCATTCCAAATCGGCTTCGCCGATGGGATTTTTGCCTTCAAGCCTGTGTTTTATTACGGTCAGCGCAGCGAGTGCGCAGACCTACTGAACAGCTACCAAACCAACACCATTTTGCAAATACAGGAGGTACCCCATATGACTCAGACCATCAACCCAAGAAAAGCAGCGATCATCGGCTGCGGCTTCGTTGGCTCCGCCACTGCCTTCACTCTTATGCAGAGCCGCCTTTTCTCCGAGCTCGTCCTTTTAGACGCCAACGAAGCAAAAGCCGACGGCGAGGCAAAGGATATCGCCCACGGGATCCCCTTCGCCGGTCAGATGAAGATCTATGCCGGAACCTACGATGACATCGCCGACTCCGCCATCATTATCATCACCGCCGGTGCCAATCAGAAACCAGGCGAAACAAGATTGGATCTCGTCCATAAAAACGTAGCCATCTATAAAAGCATCATTCCGGAGATCTCCAGACGGGACTTTCAGGGCATTCTCCTCATCGTCTCCAACCCGGTAGACATCCTGACCTACACGGCCCTGAAGCTCTCCGGCTTCCCTGAAAACCGTGTCATCGGTTCCGGCACGGTCTTAGACACTGCCCGCTTAAAATATGCCTTAAGTGAACATTTAGGTGTCGACAGCCGCAGCGTCCACTCCTTCATCATCGGTGAACATGGTGACAGCGAGATCGCCGCGTGGAGCAGTACCAACGTATCCGGAATCCCGTTAAACACCTTCTGTGAGATGCGCGGCCACTATAACCATGATGCCGCCATGGACCGCATCGCTGAAGAGGTAAAAAACAGCGCCTACGACATTATCTCCAAAAAACAGGCCACCTACTACGGAATCGCCATGAGTGTCAAACGGATCTGCGAATGCATCATCCGAAACGAACGCTCCATTCTCCCAATCTCCTCCATGATGCATGGAGAATACGGGATCAGCGACATCTCCCTCAGCATGCCGGCGATCGTAGGACTCAATGGGATCGAAACCCACGTTCCGATCTCACTGGACGCGGAGGAGGCAGAAAAACTCCGGGAATCCGCCGAGACCCTGAAAAAAATAGCTGCAGAGCTTGATCTCTCCGCAGCCACCAACTAACCTTATATCATCAGCCGAACGCAGCAACGGCAGATTTTTAACCTAACAAGGGGAAACACGCTTCGCGAGTTTCCCCTTGTTATCGCGACAGTCGCCAAGGTCTCGCGCAAGCGCGGACTTTGGCTCGTTGTTCGCGTAAACAAAGCGCCGGAGAGGTCTCCGGCGCCAATGATATGCACACGCGCGAAAATGCAGGTTGTCGCGAGCTTTTTTACATCTACTGTAATTCCGCGTAATCCTCCGGCAAAAACCGGTGGTAGATCAGATGACAGCCCTCATCCTTAAAGCAGTAATAATACCGGTCCGGAATCCCATCCGCAAAGTGGAAGACCCATTCGAAATCTCCATCTTCGATCTTCTCAAACACCGGCTTTGCGGACCACTGACAGAAAAGTTCTCTGATCTTCTCCATAGTGCATCCATGTGTTCCAACGAGATCCACCAGATCCTGAATAAATTCCCGCCCTTTCACCTGCTCATGCACATAGACACTTCCGGTCTCCGGAATCAGAAAGCAGAACCGGTCTCCCTTCGCCGTCACGCGGACTTCTCCCAATGTCTCTTTCATATGCGCCCCAAGACCGTTCAGACGCACCTTCATCTCCTCCGCTGTGTCCTCACTCCCGAAAAAATGGTTCAGCGTGGACACCGGATAATAAAGTCGTATCACTTCCGGCCGGAATCCCAGCTTCGCCTGCTGCTCCTTCACCAGATCGATCAGATTCTCTTCCAGTCTTCGAAATCCCATCCTGCCAAATTCTCCTTCTTTTTACGCCTTCACATCAAATACATCAGCAACATCACAGAGCAGCTTGCGGATCTCAAGATGCTGCGGACATACCTTCTCGCACTTTCCGCACTTGATACAATCCGACGCTTTTCCGTTGTTCCGTGTGTGGATTCCATAATAAAAATTGGAATTCGTATTCTGGTAGGTCTTCTTCGCGTTCATGCACGCAAACAGATCCGGGATCGAGATCTTCTTCGGACATCCGTCGACACAATAGCGGCATCCGGTACACGGGATCAGGTTCTTTCCGCGGAAGATCTCGCGCACCTTCTCGACCGCCTTCATCTCCCTCTCGTCAAGGGGCCTGAAGTCTTTCATGAAACTCACATTTTCCTTCATCTGCTCCAGACTGCTCATTCCGGAAAGGACCATCATGATACCCGGGAATCCCGCCGCGTAACGGATCGCGTAGGTAGCCGGACTGCCGCCGTGAAGCTCCTCAAAGACTGCCTTCGCATCATCCGGAAGATTTGCAAGACTTCCGCCGCGGACCGGTTCCATAACGATCACCTGTTTTCCATGCTTTCTGCAGATCTCATAGCATTTCCCGGCCTGAACTGCCGGATCATCGAAATCTGCATAGTTAAACTGGATCTGGACGACTTCGATCTGCGGATACTCCGTTAAGATCTGCTCAAGGACCTCCGCGCGGTCATGGAAAGAAATTCCAAAGTGGCGGATCTTCCCCTCTTCCTTAAAGGTTAAAGCCGTCTCATACGCATGGCATTCCTTAAACTTCGGATAGTTTCCCATTCCCTGGGCATGCATCAGATAGAAATCAAAATAGTCTACACCGCAGCGCTCCAGCTGTGACTCAAAAAACGGGCGGATGTCCTCTTCCTTCTCAAAATAAGCGGCCGTCAGCTTATTTGTAAGAATGTAGCTCTCCCTCGGATAACGGCTCGTCAGGCAGTTTTTGACCGCAAGCTCACTTCTCTCACCGATGTAGCCGTGAGCCGTATCAAAGTAGTTGAATCCCTGATCCAGAAAATAATCCACCATCTGGGAAACCTGCGCCTCATCGATTTCTTCCCCAATCATAGGGAAACGCATACATCCGAAACCAAAATTCTTTTTAATCTTATCCATGCTGCTCTCCTTTTCTGAATAGATCCGGCACGGGCGGTGAACGTCTTCACCGTTGCATCCCGATCATACTCCCGCGTTCTCTCCGGCTGATCCGTCGTCCACTTTTCACGGTCCGGCAACGGCCGCTGCTGCATTAAGTAACATCTTGTAACTTATTTTGATGATAGCATACGCCCACTCCCTTGTCAAGCGAATGAAAATCAATTATAATGATGATAGCATACTATCTGCGGTCAGTTTAAACTAACTTTCAGATTTCTACCGACCGACCGGATCCTATTGATCGCCGGGAACTACATCAGACCTTCAGGAGGTGAATTCCATGACAGATTTCGTACGAGCGCGAAGTGAAGAACAGAAACAGGCCAGAATGGCAGAAATCAAGGCCGCGGCGGACGAGCTCTTCTGCTCTGTCCCCTACCAGGAGATCACACTCTCCACCATTGCCGGAAAGCTGTCCTGGACGCGGGCAAACCTCTATAAATATGTAACAACGAAGGAAGAGATCTACCTTGAGATCTGTTCCGATAAAATGCAGTCCTATTTTGACGATCTGTTCGCAGCATTTCCCGATGAGAAACCATTTACCCCGGATCAATGGGCTGCTGCCTGGGCAGATGTCCTGAACGCGCACCGTGACTATCTCCGCTACAGCGATATCCTCTGTACGATCATCGAGGTCCATGTCACAGCATGCCGCCTTGCCAGCTTCAAAACAAGCTACCATGCACACCGTGATGCCTTTGTCAGGCTCATGGAAGTCCGCCTCGGCCTTAGCTCCCATGATGCCAGCGAAGTCTTCCTCTCCGTCCTGTACCACGCTGCCGGTCTATGTGGAAGCTGCCACTCCAATCCGGTTA
This sequence comes from Pilosibacter fragilis, assembly GCF_032490495.1. Lineage (NCBI taxonomy): Bacteria > Bacillati > Bacillota > Clostridia > Eubacteriales > Clostridiaceae > Pilosibacter > Pilosibacter fragilis. The sequence continues at coordinate 171,792 of NZ_JAVYJB010000006.1, forward strand.
TGCTGGAGGCTATGAAAATAGCCGGAATCCCATATAAAAAACGTGATTTCCGGCTCAACATGTATGAATTTATCCGAATGAACCTCTGGTACTATCTCTCCGGTCCTGCCGGAGAAAATTCCTGCGTCACACCGTAAGAATATAGCACCAGACCGGAAGTGTGATCAGTGAGACGACCGTCGAAAAGACAACGATCTTCGTTGCAAGGCGGTCGTCTTTTCCATATTTGACTGCGAGAACAACGCTCGTGCTCGCTGCCGGCATCGCGGACAGGATCACACAGACCGCTGTGATCAGCTGATCAATGTGAAACAGGCGGCAGCCCGCCAGAACGATGACAGGAATCAGGAACAGCCTGATAAACGTGTAGTAATAAACTTCTCTCGTGAACACCTCTTTAAACGGGATTTCCGCGAGCGTACACCCGATCAGAAGCATCGCGCAGAACGTGTTCGCCCCGGCGACCGTCCGGACTGTCTGGTTTACAAATCCGGGAAGTTGGAACTGGGATACCAGAAGTACCATGCCGGTAAAGATTCCGATGATACATGGATGTGTCACAACCTTCTTTAAAAGCTCTTTCTTCGTCGGCGCCTCCGTAAAATAAGTGAGTCCCACCGACCACATAAAGATTCTCGTCGGGATCGTGTAGACCGCCGCATACATGATTCCCAGATCTCCGAAGATTCCCTCAGCGATGGCGTTTCCGAGGATACCGGCATTTGAGACGATCGTCGCGTACTGCAAAACCTTTTTGCTCTCCTCGCTCCAGCCTGGATACAGCACACGGCTTAAAAGATTCGAAAAGATCTGGATCAGAAACGAGATCACGATCACTTCCAGCGTCAGCTTCAGAATATTCATACTGAACTCCATCTGGAACGATTTCACAATGCTCGCGGGAAGCGTCACATTCATCACGAGACTGCTGAGCAGCGCCTTTCCGCTCTTATCGATCATCCCGCTCTTCCTGAGGTACCATCCCAGCGCAAGGATGCAGAACATCATTCCCTGCATATTAAATAAACTTGTAAAATCCATCACGTACTCCTTTATTACAGACTGACGTTATTGTACCTCTCCCCCTCTGATCTTGTCAATCTCCTCACTTTCATCAACCCATGTTACTGTTCACGCCTTGCGCAAACAGTAACTGATTTTGCCGATGCTTCGCATTCCAAATCGGCAAAATCCACTACTACCACTGTATTGTACGGAATTTTCAGTTCAGAAAATTCCTACCCGTGTACAGTAACCAATCCATCTCCCTTCTGCCTGCGCATCCGGATATAAAATCTTGTCACCGTTCCCTATTAGTGGTACAATAACCCCAATTTATACCATCTCACAAAGGAGGTCCCACCATGGAAGCCAACATCACAGTAAGAAACGCAAAATTATCCGACGCTCCGAGAATCCTTGAGATCTACACCTATTATGTAGAAAACACCGTGATCACCTTTGAATACGATGTTCCTTCCCTTGAAGAATTTGAGAACCGCATGATCGATATCATGAAAAAATATCCTTATCTCGTCATCGAACGTGACGGCAGGATCGAAGGCTACGCCTACGCCCATGCTTTCGTTGGGCGCGCCGCCTACGACTGGGCCAGTGAGCTCACGATCTATCTGGATCACAACGCGAAGAAATGCGGGCTTGGCAGAAAACTCTATGAAGCTCTGGCTGATCGCCTCAAAGATATGGGCGTTCTGAATCTTTATGCCTGCATCGGATACCCGAAGGTTGAGGACGAGTATTTAAATAAGAACAGTGCCCAGTTCCATGAGCATCTTGGGTTCCGGCTTTGCGGGACTTTTGAGAACTGCGGGTATAAGTTTAATCGATGGTATGATATGATCTGGATGGAGAAGATTATTGGGGAACATACGTTGGATCAGGCGGCGGTGAAGCCATATTCCTATAGTGAATAATTTGGCGAGAGGTACGCGCAGGGAAGACCTGGGACGCGGACACTTGAGGGATTCCGGGAGGGTTCCTCTAAGCTTGCCGAAGAATGCTAAGGACGGAGGACATGTGCCACAACTCGCTTCGCTCAGACAAGTGGCACATGTCCTCCAACGCACTCTCCGGCGAGCCAAGAGGAAGCCAGCTCCCTTCACCCAGGCGGTCCGTGCCCCAGGTCTTCCCTGCGCTGTGTATTGGCTGAATTAAGAAAGAAATTACTGACTCTCTCTGCTTTTGTGTCCTGTGCTTAATTGCTTTCTCCATACTGAGAATTAACTGGATAAAGAACGGAATTACAAACACTTTTCATTCATGTGGTCTATATCTGGAGTCTTCTCTGCACTATATACTGGTTAGATGAAAAAAAGACTTGCACATCTTGTTTTAGCACGCTACAATGGTAAACGTTCGATTTTGACATAATATAAGCTAACAGGAGATGTGACATGAATACGAATGAACGAACTAATAAGCGCCCTGTCTGGCGCGGTGAACTTGCTCTTCTTATTGTGATTTTGATCAACAGTTTCGGTGTTGTCTTAATGCTGGACTCCGGCGCCGGAATTTCGGCGATTTCCAGCGTTCCGTACGCTTTTTCTGAATCCTTCCCGGCTCTGACACTCGGAACCTGGACTTATATCTTTCAGGGAATTCTCGTAGCGGCCCTCATGATCTTACGGAAAAAGTTTGTTCCTACATACCTCTTCAGCTTCGTTGTAGGCTTCGCCTTCAGTAAGATGTTAGATGTATATAAGACCGCCCTCGCGGACCTCACGATGGGGATCGGATACCAGATCGTCTATTTTATCGTGAGCTATCTCGTCATCTGCCTCGGAATCGCCCTCTCCAACCGCTGCGGACTTCCGATCATCCCGACAGACCTCTTTCCGAGAGAAATGGCCGATATTCTGAAGGTTCCATACTCCAGAGTCAAGATCACCTTCGACGTGACCTGCCTCGCCGTGACCGCGGGACTGACTTTCTGTTTCCTCGGTCATATCAAAGGGCTTGGAATCGGAACGATCCTCGCTGCGTTCACGATGGGTAAGGTCATCGGCATGATAGGCAATATACTGGATAGACACTTCCGGTTTGTGTCATTCCTCACAGAACGCAGCAAATCTGCGGTTTAGGTCCTGTATTACTTTGTCTGTATTCATGTTGCTCCTCCTACCTTATAATTTTCCATATGCTTACGAATTCGCATTTAAACTTCATAATTTTAGGCAGAATCATAAAGCAGCCCACTCTTGCAGCTCTCCAATTTAAAATAGGAAGCAGTCCGTTTTAAAGAAATTTTTCAGTGAATACATTTAAATTTTCTATATAAAAAGCCGCCTGAGCTTTTTCCCCCATAGGTTCATAATCCTATCACAGAGAAAGACCACACGGCTTTTCTTATCTACGCCGCAATTTGTACCGCAGCTTTCTTTTCTGAATTCTTTACGCTAACACAGTCCCTTCCGGAAATGCGCCACGGAACACCTTGCGGACGAGCGGTCCTGCGATGATGAGCTGGAACGGCAGTGCCATTACAAAATTCTTTGGGATATTCGTGAGCCAGATGATCAGCAGAGGGCCGAAGTTTCCGCCCTTTACACATCCCTCGAGGGCACCGTAGAGGGACATGATAATCACCATCGGAACCACCATGGAACAGGAAACTGCGAGCACCTTGTGGAGCACCGGACTCTCCGGCTTTACGAGGAAGCGGAACGCAAATCCCTTCGCCGGTCCGGAGACCACGAACCAGTCCATGCTCATCGCGAACACATAGGCAATCGGGAATCCGATCCAGGCCTCACGGATCGTTGTGAGGTTTAACGCTCCCATATGAAGTGTTACGTTGTAGATGCTCATCCAGAGCACCATGGTAAAACACATTAATACTGTGTAGATCAGACTTTCTCTCTTATTTCTTGGCATACATCTTCTCCTTTTTCAACCTATAAATTTCTGTGAAAACGATGTGGATATTTCCCCGAAAGCCGTATCAGAACTTCTTCACTCAGATCATCATCTGTAAGAACCGTCTCTGACCGTTTCTTCCGGGCATATGACAGAAAAAAGCAGCGAAGCCAACAAAACTCGTTGCGACTCCACTGCTCTTTTCGTGTACATCTCACTGCGTTCTCAATCTCTATGTGAACGCAGTATACAATATTTTTATATCGCTTCGTAAGTACTTTTTTCCACAAAACACCAATTTTGTATACTTGCACAAAACTTTAGCCCAATTCTATCATTTCATTATTCACATTCATCCTATCCCCCATCGTGACGTCCATGGAATTCTTAAGCTGTCCCCACTTTCTTCCGCAAACCTCAGCTTTTTCATCATCGATCACAGTTTCTTCACAATTTTCCCATTGACATTCCCCCACAAAAGCCTTATTATTCTTAGCAAGCTAATAATTTAGTTTGCTAAGTATCCGGCAGACGATCAAATCACAGCTTTTTATCTCTGTCGAGAAGACTCCCACCTCTTTTGGGTGGTGGGTATAAGGGGGAACTTGATCTATGAAAGAAACCGTTGGACGCAGTGTGGGAATGCTCTCCAACCTGATCCGCAGGCACTTCAGTACCTTTTCTTTTCATGGTACATTAAGCGGCGCACAGGGAAAAACGCTACATTTTATTCTGGCGCGCGGGCAGGAATGCGATGTCTTCCAGAAAGATATCGAAGAGGAGTACAGTCTCAGACCACCGACCGCCACAAAGCTCTTAAAGGATATGGAAAAAAACGGACTGATCTACCGTGAGGCAGTTCCTTATGATGCCCGCCTAAAACGCATTGTCGCTACTGAAAAAGCCATGCAGTATCAGGAACTGATCCACCAGAGTCTGGAAGAAACCGAAGATCGTCTGACCTCCGGAATATCTCCCCAGGATCTCGCCGTGTTTTTCAGGGTCATCAACCAGATGATCCGAAATATGTCCTGAATATCCGGACGGGTCCCACCTGCAGAACCTGCATGTTCTCCGCATCAGGAGCTTTTGCGGGATCGCAAATTTTATATGGAAACGAGGTAAATCATTCATGGTTAAAACACTTTTAAAAAGCGTGCGCCAGTACAAACGCGTGTCCATCGAGACACCGCTGTTTGTCACCATGGAAGTCATTCTGGAATGTACGATTCCTCTCATCATGTCTAAGCTTATCGATGACATGACCGGATCTTCCATGGCACCGATCTTAAAATACGGCGCCCTCTTACTGGTCCTTGCGACCCTTTCCCTGCTCTTCGGCGTTCTCTCGGCGAGAGCGGCTGCCACAGCCGGGTGCGGACTCGCGAAGAACTTAAGAAGAGATCTCTACTTTAAGACCCAGGACTTCGCCTTCGCAGACATCGACAAGTTCTCCTCCTCCTCTCTTGTTACGAGGATGACGACGGATGTCACGAACGTTCAGAACGCCTACCAGATGCTGATCCGTATGGCAGTCCGTGCCCCGCTTATGACAGTCTTTTCCGTCATCATGAGCATGAGCATCAATGTCCGGATGTCCTTCATCTTTCTGGCACTTCTCCCGGTTCTTGCAGCGGCACTGTTTGGCATCTTCTTCTATGTCCACCCGATCTTTAAGCGGATCTTCAAGAAATACGATGCCTTAAATAACTCCGTACAGGAGAACGTCGGCGGCATCCGTGTCGTAAAATCCTTCGTCCGCGAAGATTACGAGAAGGAGAAATTCGAAAACGCTGCCGAGGAGGTGCGAAAAGACTTCACGATGGCAGAAAAGATCCTCGCCTTAAATAACCCGGTGATGACCTTCTGCATCTATGTTTCAATGCTTTTAGTAAGCTTTTTCGGCGCGAAGCTCATCATCGGCACCGGAGGCAGCGAGCTTTCCACCGGGGAACTTTCTTCCCTGATCAGCTACGGCGTCCAGATCCTCACGTCCATGATGATGCTGTCCATGGTATTCGTTATGTGCAGCATGGCCCAGGAATCCGGCGACCGTATTGCCGAAGTCCTGAATCATGAGAGCGTTTTACGATCCCCGGAAAACGGAGCAACGGATGTAAAGGACGGCAGCGTCGAGTTCGACCATGTTTCCTTCCGCTATTCCGGAAAGAACAAGAAATTTGCCCTGACTGACATTGATCTTAAGATTCCGTCCGGTTCCACCATCGGCATCATCGGCGGTACCGGCTCCGCAAAGACAACATTGATCCAGCTGATCCCACGTCTCTACGATGTGACGGTGGGCGCGGTGAAGGTCGGCGGACGCGATGTGCGGGAGTACGATCTTCAGGCCCTCCGTGACGCTGTGGCTGTCGTTCTCCAGAAGAACGTCCTCTTCTCCGGAACGATCAAGGAAAACCTCCGCTGGGGCAATAAGAACGCCACAGACGAGGAGCTGATCCACGCGTGCCGATTAGCGCAGGCGGACGAGTTCGTCACACAATTCCCGGATGGATATGACACCTACATCGAACAGGGCGGAACGAACGTCTCCGGCGGCCAGAAACAGCGTCTCTGCATCGCGAGAGCGATCTTAAAGAAACCGAAGATCCTGATCCTGGACGACTCGACTTCCGCAGTCGATACAAAGACTGATGCCCTGATCCGTCAGGCATTTAAACATGAGCTTCCGGACACCACAAAGATCATCATCGCCCAGCGTGTTTCCTCTGTTCAGGACGCAGACCGCATCCTCGTCATGGATGGCGGGCGGATCGTGGAATCCGGAACCCACGAAGAACTTCTCGCCTTAAACGGCATTTACAGAGAAGTCAATGATTCCCAGACAAAGAGCAAGGAGGCATGATCATGGAAAAACAGAATAAGAAAAATGGCACCTTCGGCCGCCTGCTCCGCTACATTTACAAGAACTACCGGGTGTACATGATCACCGTGATCATCTGCATCATCATCGCCGCAGCTGCCTCCGTGGTCCAGACCGTATTTTTACAACGGCTCATCGATACCTGCATTCTTCCGGGACTGGAGAACGGATTTGAGAGCATCCGGCAGCCGTTCATGCAGACGATCCTCTCGATGGTCACCCTGTATGTGTTTGGTGTCGCGGCAGCCTTCACCTACACCCACCTCATGGCGACCGTGACACAGGGGACATTAAAGCACCTGCGTGTGGACATGTTCGATAAGATGCAGTCCCTGCCGATCAAATATTTTGACACCCACGCCCACGGCGATATCATGAGTACCTACACAAACGATACGGACGCAATCCGCCAGCTGATCGGCCAGTCGCTTCCGATGGTCTTCCAGTCTTCTCTCACGATCACGGTCATGCTTCTCATGATGATCTATTACAGTGTGTGGATGACTCTCGTTGTGTGCCTCTTCTCCGCTCTCATGCTGACCGTCACGAAGAAATTCGGCGGCGCAAGCTCCCGCTACATGATGGCACAGCAGAGATCCCTCGCGAAGGAGGAAGGTTTCATCGAGGAGATGATCCAGGGACAGAAGGTCGTCAAGGTCTTCTGCCATGAGGACGAATGTAAGAAGGATTTTGACAAGTTGAACGAGCAGCTTTTCTCCGACGGTGAGCAGGCAAACCGTTATGGCAACTCCCTGATGCCGATCTTAAATAACGTGGGCAACCTGATGTATGTGGTCCTCGCCATTGTCGGCGGACTCCTCGTATATCTCAAAGCCCCGAACTTAAGTCTCAGCGGTTCCGGTATTGTCACCATCGGTGTGATCGTCTCCTTCCTCGGTATGGCAAGACAGCTCTCCCAGACCATCGGTCAGGCCTCCATGCAGGTTGCCATGATCGCCATGGGTCTTGCGGGCGCTTCCCGTGTGTTCGCACTGATCGATGAGAAACCGGAGGAAGATGAGGGTTATGTGACTCTTGTACGCGCGGAATGGGGCGCTGACGGCGTCTTAAAAGAGACAAACGACAAGAGCGGAATCTGGGCCTGGAAGCACCCACACAAGGCGGACGGAACCGTCACTTATACTCCTTTAAAGGGCGATATCCGTTTAGAGGATGTGGATTTCGGATACACGCCGGAGAAGCTTGTGCTTCATGACATCACACTCTACGCGAAGCCCGGTCAGAAGATCGCCTTCGTCGGCGCCACAGGTGCCGGTAAGACGACCATCACGAACCTGATCAACCGGTTTTATGATATTCCGGACGGCAAGATCCGGTACGATGGGATCAATATCACAAAGATCCGGAAACCGGATCTCAGGCGGTCTCTCGGCGTTGTTCTTCAGGATGTGAATCTCTTTACGGGTACGGTTATGGAGAATATCCGTTATGGACGGCTGGATGCCACCGATGAAGAATGCATGGCGGCTGCAAGGCTTGCGAATGCGGATGATTTTATCCAGAGACTTCCGGAAGGTTACAATACGATGCTGACCGGCAACGGCGCCAGCCTTTCGCAGGGGCAGAGACAGCTCATTTCCATCGCGAGAGCAGCTGTCGCTGATCCTCCTGTGATGATCCTTGACGAGGCGACGAGTTCGATCGATACGAGAACGGAGGCGCTGGTTCAGGAGGGCATGGATAACCTGATGATGGGACGTACCGTCTTTGTCATCGCCCACCGACTTTCTACGGTACGCAACAGTAAGGCGATCATGGTTTTAGATCACGGGCATATCATTGAGCGCGGGGATCATGAGACGTTGATCGCGCAGAAGGGTGTGTATTATCAGTTGTATACTGGGGCGTTTGAGTTGGAGTGATGGCTCTTGGCCTGTAGATTTCAGCTTAGATGTTGACTTAGAATGTAATTTAGAACGTATTTTAAAGGGCCTGCTGCACTGGCAATGGATTGCTGGTGCAGCAGGCCCTTTTTTGTTGGCCATATAACCGGGAGAAGATGTCGGTGGCAGGTTCTGTATGTTGATTCATTGTTGCGGGGACGCGCCGGTATCCCTCCGGGAGCGGGCCTTGAGGAATTCCGGGAGGGTTCCTCTAAGCTTGCAGGAGAATGCTAAGGGCGGAGGGCAGGATTGTTCGTCCGGCAGTTTAATCGTCAAATGCAATGCGCCGGGATGGGATGTACGATGCGGGAAGTAATACTGGAATCCCATTTTGCGGATGATATCTAATACATTGAGGATATATCCGAACAGCCTTGTATTCCCAAAGAGCGTATCGATGAGTTGGACAGTCTCTGTCATCCGTTATCATTTCAACGAAGATGCAAGGGAAACAATGCAGGAGAAGATTAACCGGACGCTGGTTACAGAAGCAAACCGAATGGCAGTTTATTAAAATTATGTAGATGTAATTGAAGAAAAAACATGATATTATGTGAGTAACTAATCGGAATTTGTTAAAGGAGCGTGATTAAGTGAACATAATTGACAAACTCTTGGAAACCCCGTGCTATATAATGGATTTCCTCCCTAAACAAGTACCCATGAATTGTGGTGGACAGTTTTTTGAAGTAGAAACTTATCTACTCAACCACTATGATTACTGTGGGTTAAGAGATAGATTTGTTGGCGTTATTTTGAAAGCGATGTGTTATTATCCTGCATCTGTTCAATGGGGCAAATGGATTGAACAGCCAACCCCCGAACAAGTAACAAAAATCATTGATACTATGCTGGAAAGCCATTCTGGTGATGTAAATATATTATTTACAAGTAAAGATGTGCTTCTCCAGTTTGGATGGGATTGCTTAAATATAAACATTTATAATCCAGATGAAGAAATGTGTATGTTGTTCGAGAAAATTGCAGCTTCAGAAGGATTGTTCTGGCGGAAATCAGAGTAACAACTTCCCGTTTATTGGGAAGTCGCAGAGAACGAAAAATCGGAATTTGAGGAGGTATTCATATGAAGAGAGCATTGCTTTTTATTTTCATGACGGTTTGTGTATTAGGAATGTCCGCCTGTAGCAGCAAAGACGCCATGCCAGAAACATCAGATTCTGCCAGCAATCCGGTTCAGAATACAGATATCAGTAATCTGAATGGAGGAAAAATCTGGTCTGAACAAAATATTGTGTCTATGTTCTCTCTTGTGCAAGAAACAGATTGGGAATACATAGACTGTGTTTTAATTCCAGATCATGCCAGTGACCGTGTTGGTGCAGTACTCTTCCGGAACGATAAGGAGCAATCAAGCAATGTTGCGTTCTTTGATGCAGACGGATACTTTCAACAGTATGGCACATATGCAAGAATGTCTGACGAACCTGATTTTCAGTATCTCGGAGGTGGTGCGGTAACATTTAAGCTGGAAACAGAAGATGGTATAATCTATAACTACACGATCACGATCTCGATCGATGGCAGTAATGTGAATTTTAAAGCGGAAGATGATTTGCCAAAATAAATTCCAATTTGTTGAAGTCAAAAGAATTGAGCAGTGTATCGCGGAGGTGATGATATGAATAAACTCTACGATTTCTTAAAATGTATGATCTATGCGAGTTTTTATGTGATTGTGATTAAAACGAGTATGGATTTCTATGAGTACAAGCGCTTTCCGAAACTATACGAACAGAATTCTGCGCCTTGGTATACAGAAGCATTACTGTATAGCGCTGCCTCGCTTTTCGTGATTGTTGTATATGCTGTGCTCAGGGGAATCGTTAGACGCAAGATTAAGAAGGGGTGAGTGATATGTTTATGCTGTTTGAATATATGTTTCCAATTATCTTCGTGATCGTTTTCGGTATGATCATCTTTCAGTTTGTGACCGGAATCAGAACATGGCACAAAAACAATCAGTCACCGCGTCTGTCGGTGAGTGCAACCATCGTCGCAAAGCGTGAAAATATCACACATCATAGCCATGCAAATGCGGGTGACCTGTCTGGAGCTCATGGCTTTCATTCGACTTCAAGTACCAGCTACTATGTCACGTTTCAGGTAGAGAGCGGTGACCGGATGGAACTACAGGTTTCAGGAAGAGAATATGGAATGCTGGCGGAAGGAAATATCGGAAAACTCACTTTTCAAAGGACGAGATATCTGTCATTTGAGCGCGTGTGATTCAGGAGGTGATAACATGAAAAAACGATTTATAATGCTCGGGATTGTCTGCTTGTTTATGACCGGCTGCCAGACTGCTCAGAAGACGATACCGGAAATAACTACGATTGCCCCTGCAGATTCTGCACATGAAGAAACAGAGACAAATAAAGAAGAACGTGCAGAAGATGCATCGGTAGCAGTAAAGTCGCTGAAAATTGGAAGTTCAAAAGGAAATCCGGATGATCTATCATCCTCGTATCAAACCATACAGATTCACTCCGATCATAACAACTGCAATTCCAACAAACACCGAATAAACCACCTTGCTCCCCCTGGATTCCGTATTTCTAATGCAAAACACAAGATAACAGATCCAGACAATATAAGCGACAAACAGCAGGACGCTCCTATAAAAAAGCATCGCCGAAAAGAACAAGGTGTTAACTGCTTTCATACCATTCTCAGAAAATATAAGCTCCTTTATTTTCCTCATAGCCGTCACCTCCATGAATTTCGCCGATGCATTCACTCTTTTCCAATGTTTCATTCAACAATAGCTAAAACTGATCCAGTTCAAGATTCATCCCTGACATATCTGCGCTTGTTCACTAATATGCCAACTACTGTAAAAATAATAATAGTTACAATCCAATACTCTACGCATGGATGATGGTAAAGTGAATATTTTTGTTCCAAGGACATTTCTGCTGTTATTTTTAATATGTTCTTATACTTAATGCAATCTCCAAAAAATTGACCAATTAATATTCCAAACAAATTTCCAAATGTTATTGAAAATGAAACTATATATTTCTTACAATAAAGCAGTACAGTGGAGAAAATCCAAACATATAAATAATGGTGTGTTGCTGTCCATTGAAACAAATATAATTTGGAAAGAACAGTTTGGGACAAAAGGTAAGTAAACGCTCCATACCAAGTACCCTATAAGCTAAAAGCCGCTTCCGCGGCTCTGCTTCATTGCTTTTTCGGTTTTCTGACAACGTCCGGCAGCTTTTCCGACCATGGAAGCAGGTCGTCTAAGAATGACCGGTCACTGTCATCCATGTGCTTTGGGATCTCTGTCAGAAGGTGTTCAAAGTATTCGTATGGTTTTAGGTTATTCGCTTTTGCTGTCTCTGCGATGCTGTAAATAATCGCGGATGATTTCGCACCATTGATCGTATCGATCATCTGCCAGTTCTTCTTTCCAACACAGAATCCGCGGATCGCGCGCTCAGAGGCGTTATTATCCATAGGGACATCCCCATCTGTCAGGAAAACCCGGAGATATTTTTCCTGATTCAGAGCGTAACTGAAGGCATCCTTCAGCTTTTCTGTTCCGACCTCGCTTTCATGCTGCTTTAGGTACGCAAACAAGGCGTCTACCAGTGGCTTTATAGCCACCTGACGCCGGGAAAGCCGTTCTTCCGATGAGAGATCCTTTAGCTTTCCTTCTTTTCTGTAGATCGTCTGGATCTGCTTTAAAATCAGATAGGATGCGGATTCTTTTTGGCGTTCTTTCGGTACTACTGCAAGCGCTTCATCAAAGCGCCTGCGGGCATGGACCCAGCACCCGGCTATCGTCAGGTCCTCACGCTCTTTTTCCAGTGTATGGTAGACCTGATAGCCATCCGTCACGCAGATACCGGAATAATTCTTTAGGAATTCCCGGGGATGAGAGGCATTTCTTGTCCTCTGATACTCATAAAGGATGATCTGTTTTTCCGGATACATGTGACCGGAACGGTACACCCACATATAACTCTTGGAACCGGCACTGCGGCCATCCCGGTTTACCAATACCGGTGTCTCATCAGCCTGGATGACATGATAGCTGTAAAGCAGCGAATGAAGGTGATCATACAAAACGGCGAGATATTCTTCTCCCAGCCGGATCATCCAGTTCGCCATGTTCTGCCTGGTTATGGCAAGACCATATCGAAGGAATTCCTGTTCAAGGCGATAAAGAGGGACCGCGTTTACGTATTTTCCATTCATGACCGCAGCAGCGAGCGAAACGGATACGGGGCTTCCATGAAGCAGGCTTTTGGGATGCTTTGCTTTTATCATGTGCCCGTCTGTTTTGCTGGCATATACACCAACATGGTGCTCATCCACCTCGACTTTTGCCGGAATGAAACGATATCTGCGTGTAATAGCATCTGGAAGCTGTTTCCAGCCGTTTGCACCGAATTCTGCTGTTAATTCTTCTTCGGTCATGTAGTGGTCGATCCGATTTGTAGGAAGCCCGGACATATCCTGTGCTTTCTTACCAGTTGCTTTTTTTCTGCGTTCCGGTGCCGGCTCCAGAGTCTCTGGTTCCGGTGCCTCCAGATCACAGACAGCTTCGGCTTCATTAAAAAACACAATGGTTCCATCCACTGCTGCAAAACGGAGCTGCTGGGCATCCTCCATTTTTTCAGAGGAACGTCCAAACCGGTTCTTATTAGCCAGGATCAGCTGTTCCATCATTGCCTGCATCTTCGTATCCAGGGAATGCAGGTCGGCACTGACCTTTTCTAACTGTTCCTGTTGATTCAAAAATAACTGGATCAGCATAGATTTATCAAAGCTGTTTAACTGTTCTTCTGTGAACTTCATCGCCATGGCAGGAACTCCTTTCCTTAATGAGTCCATTGTACCAGATCTGTACGTTTTCTGCCACTTGGCGCCTGTTTTCCTTTCGGCATAATGACGGTGGATAACAGTACAGAGCACCTGGGATAGCTTTTCAGGATTCCAGATGTTCTGTACTGCTATCCACAGATTCAGAACGATTTTTCTGCCCGAAACCGTGTGGTTTGATTCCTGCGGACTGAATTCTGTGGATAAGCTTTATGAAACGGAAGAGATTCGCTTTTCTTTTGTGAAATATGGAAATTCTTTTCTCCATAATGCACAAATGTTACATCAATCTTTTAGGCGGATCATTTGGCCTGATCGGATGTTTGGGGAGAATTTCAAGCCCTTGCATCAGCATCGTATACTGTTCCCGGGATATTTCCAACGCCTCTTCTACGGAACGTGGCCAGTTGAAGGCACCGTTGCTCAGTCTCTTGTAAAGAAGCAGGAACCCATCCCCTTCCCATAAGAGTCCCTTGATCCGGTCCGTCTTCTTCCCGCAGAAAAGAAAGAGCGTATTTTTATCATACGGATCGAGCTGAAACCGGAACCGGATGATCGTTGCGAGACCATCCATTCCTCTCCGCAGATCGGTATAACCAGCTGCAAGATAGATCTTTTTCAGACCTGTGGCGTCATTCAGCATTAGACAGCACCTCCAGGATACACTGAAGCATATCTTTAGAGACAGGATTATAAATTTCAAGTGCCAATCCTCTGGAATTTCGCAGAATAGCTGTCGGTTTTAAGCTGCTGTCTTCCCGGGGCAGAGCTTTCTCTGTCGGCTGAGGAAGTTCCACAAACGCCGGTTCTGGATTGTAGACCTCCAAACATGCTTTGCGGACTCTTTTCAGACGATAATAATAATTCGCTTTTGTGATGCCATGCTCACTGCACCAGGTTTCTACTTTCATATCTGCAGGGCGGTTTTTACAATCCTGGATCTGTGCCGCCCATTGCTGCAACCGAACCTGTTCAGCAACTAAACTTGTTTGACTGCTCATAGCTAGGCCTCCATAGGCGGTCAAAAAAGTTGAGTACTTAACTTTTTTGACTCTGTATAGTGTGAGACTATTATGGCAGAAAAAGGAGTGGAGGAACAGGTACTTGCTATGGAGCGTTTACAAAGGTAAAGCGCAACATATATAATAATCGTAATAAAATATTTCTTTTGAGAGGACAACATTTTTCTCCTCCCCCTTCCCATTACCAAGCAGTTTCCAGACTTTCACCAGTTGAAAATATTCGATGACAGACACACAAACAATGTTCAAGGGTTTATCATTGACTTTTGATTATTAATTTAATGTTCCACTCCTATACTTAAAATTAGATGGGAAATAATATATCTCAGTCGTATTTTTTCCTCCTATTGAGTTCCATATATAAATTTTATATGTGAAACTGGAATAGACAATAGTCCCGCCATCCTCTAATACTTGTTTGCTCCACGGGAAAAATAAAAACCAGGAAACAATAAGAGTTATTACTACAGTCCATAGTATACAATGTTTTTTCATTTTGTCCCCTCCATTTCCCTTTGATTTTGTGAACCAGTGTACAAGTTCTCCATTCATATCACGATCAAACAGCTTTTATGGTGATGCGTTTTTTCTTCTTTGCTCATCTATCAACCATACTATTTATGTATTGAATAATTACCGCGTCATCTCCTATTTCAGACCGAATGTTGAAATGGAAATTCATTATTCAAAATAATAATTAAACCTGAACTTTTTACAGTATAACGAACACTTCGCTTGCCAGAATAGTCAATATTATAACTTTGTTCTCCTGAACGTGATTGCGGAGTTATGTATATTTTCTTTGGGGTTATATCCTTTATTAATTGAGTAAGTCCGCTTCTTTCTTCTTCTGTCAAAGTCTGGTTGTGATAGATTCCTTTATAATCATACCATTCAATGGAAACGGTATCAGAATCATCCGGCCAATTTCCTTTTAAACTCATGTTATTCCAAAGCAAATAAACTATCAGTAGGCACAGAATAGATATTAATGCAATTATGCGTATCTTTTTAATCAGGATCATCTCCATTCTTTAAATGGTGAGTATCACGTTTTCAAGACTAGAAGTAACGACATAATGATTAGGATACTGCGAAAATGGTTCATCACCAGGCAGAAATATAATCTGCATAAACTAGCTCCTTGTAATATTACAAAAAGTAATTACTTTCTTTATTACTGTAATGTGATATGCCCTAACACCCATTCAATGTATTGATCATATTCTTTTTCTATATTAACCACGAGTAATTTATGATCTACTACCATTGCATAACAGTCCGACCAGTCATATTTTGATCCCGGGCAATAATATGTGGAATTTCCTCCAATATCTTTTTTCGTGAATATGTCCGGATTGCTTTTTATTACAGCGTTCAGTTGTTCTTCGCCATTGTCCGAATCATATGTTGCCAACTTTACCTGAAATCTATCGCTATCTATCTCACATTCATATGTTACTGCCGTATAGCTCTTTGCCACAGAAACAGTTTTATCTACTGCGCTGAACGATCCATTATCTAAATTGCTTTCCTTGTTAAAATTAAGCACAAAAATATCCATGCTGTTGTTTGCTGAAAAATCCTCTATAGAACCATACTCTGTGTTTACTATAGATTCTGTGATATTCTCATCTTCATCTCTTTGAAATATTTCAGATAACATCTGGGTATTGTGCGCTCCTACACCAGTTAATGTTAATCCCACTGCTAGAATGAAAATAAGAATAGATTCTGCTATGCACCATTTATCTTTCGATAAGACTGTTTTAAGTTCAGGATATGTTCGCTTTAAATGGTATAGGCGAAAAATACCGGCTATGAACCAGATCACCGCAACCCCAACAATACTATTGGATAAAAAATCACCTTTTATTATTTCTAATGAGAGTAAAATTTTTTTTATATACAGGCTCACCAAGATACAGCACATCCCAAAAAGAAAAACTCTCCATGTTTTTATTGATTTATCCATAATAGTGACCTCCTTATCCGGGGGCATTCATCTTAACGGGGCTTTGTTAATTATATTTTTCCTCTGTCTCATTCAGGGACTGATAAAACTGTTCCAGTTCAGAATCAATCGATTCATCCATGACATATTTCTGCCTGTTCACTGTGATGTTTTCCCCGCAAAAAATAATATCCTATTGATATGTTTCCGTTGTTATAATGGCTCTTTTGCTCCAGCCAGATGAGTTGATGATTGAAAATACAGGTTTCTTTTTTCTTTCATTAAACAGACTCGTAAATTCTTCGATCTCCTGCCGGTCTGTTATTCTCTTTTTATAAGGTGGGGATACGAGTATGATCTCGGTGACTTTTTCTGCGTTTAAATCATCAAGCTTAGTTATTTTTCCAACAAAAACTACTATGCCTATGATGATCAGAACAAAAATGATATATCTTATTTTAATTTTCTTCTTGCTCATACTGCCTCCTCTCCGGGGGGCAGTCCACTTTGCGCTTTTCTCTTATTTAAATTATATTTCAATTGCTGTTTTTTTCAATATACTTCCGTATATCTTCATAATTTGTAATATATTATTTATATTTTAGTTAATTATCTGTAATTTTATGTTCTATATGCAACATCACTGCCCATTTTCCGATTCACCGATACCTTTCCTTTCAATCTCTTCAAGCACCCACTCCGCCATATCACGAACCTCACAATATTCATCCTGACATACTTTTTTAATAACCGGAAGGTATTTCGGATCATAGTTATTTAACATCGCGTTCAGCGCATTCGTTTTATACCGCCACTCTTTCCCCTGCGGAATATACCAGAGTTTGGGCTGCACGACGGATCGCAGCCAGCTGTATTCCGCCAGAACGATCTCTGTATCCGTAAAATGGCTGCTCCACGCTTCGAGTTCTGGGAATTCTTCTGTATCTTTCCATGCTTTTCTATTATGGGGCCATGCATCCTGGCAGGCATCGCAGCCGTAGATCCATTTTTCGAATTTGTTCTGCAGCGGTTCCGTCCTTAGATCCCAGCCATCCCATGTTGTCAGGCAGGAAACGCAGGTGTTTCTGCACATCATGTACGGCGCTTCCAATGATTCTGTCGGACAGGATCGCATGCACAGGTTACATTTCTCAGCGCATGGTCTGATCTGATTCTCCACAATGTACTGAAGCGGCTCATCAATTAAAAAAGCCTCCAGATACTGATAAGACCCTTTCTCGGTATAAAAGAAATTGTTTTTTCGTATGATTCCAATTCCCGCCTTCATTCCTGCCCACCGCAGAGCTGTAATTCCAAAGTCTCTGTCAGTCGCCACCTGAAGACCGCAGTCTGCAAGGTATTTTTCAAATGCCACGCTTGTCTTATAACCTTCTGAATCTGTATGTCTTCTTCCGTCTGTCAGATAATATTTTGCAACACGGCCTTTCATTCTTTGTCCCCACCTAATTTCTTTTTCTTCCAACTGAGTTTGCCACCGGCAGCTTCCGGTGACAATAGCAGTAAAAAAGTGCGTACTCACCTCATAAGCAGCTTTACCAGTTCTTTTTTTCTTTGCTGCTGTCATGCTGCGATTTGCGCTCCTCAACCATTTTTACAAACCACTCCACCATTGCTGGATCCTGATGTGAGAAAAAAGCACTTGTGGCAGTATCCATCTGTGAAATCTGGTTCATATCATTCTCATCAAGCGCAAAGTCAAATACATTAAAGTTTTCAATCATACGTTCTTTATGTACAGACTTCGGAATTACGATCACACCTCTTTGGATATGCCAGCGGAGCATTACCTGGGCTGTTGTTTTTCCATATTTCTGTCCAATCGTTTTCAGGACTTCATTCTCAAAAAGACCGTTTCTTCCTTCGCCAAATGGTGCCCACGCTTCCAGCCGGATATCATATTTGTCTGCCCATTCTTTTAATGTTTTCTGCTGGTTAAGGGGATGCGTTTCCATCTGATTTACCATTGGCTTAATATTTGTGAAGTTTGCAAATTCTACCATGCGGTCTGTATAATGATTGGAGATACCGATTGCATGGAGTTTTCCTTCTTTGTACAGTTCTTCCAAAGCACGCCATGCGCCGTAAGTATCACCAAACGGCTGATGCAGCAGCATCAGATCCAGATAATCTGTACGCAGTTTTTCCACAGATTCCAGCACAGATTTTTTACACTCTTCATATCCGAAATGTTCGATCCATACCTTGGAGGTTAAAAATATTTCTTTTCTGTCAATTCCTGACTTTTCAATAGCCTTTCCAACCTCCTCTTCATTAAAATAACTCTGGGCAGTATCAATGCTGCGATATCCCACTTCCAATGCATCCCGCACGCATCGTTCACACTCATCTTTCGTAACCTGATATATTCCATTTATTCTCCCCCTGCCTGTTGATTCATTTTTTTCATCATGCTATAATCCTACCAGCCGGTAGCTGCTACCGGTCAAGGACTTTTTGAGATCCAAGCTGTTAAATTCAGCATTTTGAATTTAATTTTATGTTTTTAGGAGAATGTTATGTATTCCATGAAAGAGGCCTGCAAATTAACCGATATGACCTACGAAAATTTGAAATTTTATTGCAACGAAGGACTTGTTTCCAATGTAAAAAGGGATAAAAGAAATTATCGGGTGTTTGATGATCACGATATTAAATGGATCCAGAGTTTAAACTGCCTGAAAAATTGCGGTATAAGCATTGCTGAAATGAAAGAGTATCTCGCACTTTGCCTTGAAGGAGAAAAATCTATTCCAACGCGAAAAATTATTCTGCAAAATAAAAGAGAAGCTCTGCTTCAGTCTATCGAAAAATTGCAGCAGGCTGTCGCATTTATTGACTGGAAGCAGAGCTTCTATGATAAAGTCTTGTCTGGGGAAATGATGTATTATAGTAATTTACTGCCTGAATTAAGAGAATAACCCCTCGCTTTCAGCTCAGTCAATTCCCAGCGCCGATGAGTCTCCGGGCACAGGCGCGCCTGGATCCCGGGAGCTGGCTTCCTCTTGGCTCGCAGGAAAATGCGTTGGAAGACAGGGAACACTTGTCTGAGCGTCAGCGAGTTGTGTTCCCTGTTCTCCGTCCTTAGCATTTTTCTGCAAGCTTAGAGGAACCCTTCCGGAATCCCACTAAGCGTCTGCGCCCGGAGACTCATTGGCGCGTACCTCTTGCAAAAAATGTATAAAGAAAGCAAACTCGTTTCCTTAATATTGAAATCCCCCAAAAACAAAATCATTCAGAACCAGATCAAAATGCAGCGATATGTCCGGCTCCGATCACACGAAAAGACCGGATGAAATCATCTCTATTCATCCTCCAACATACATCCTTCCGGCGCATACATCCCAAACAGCCAGTCCTCCAGCGCATTCAGGTTATCATCGGAGTGCTCGATCTCCCTCGCGTACCGCCAGGAGAGTTCCTCCACATCCTGCATGGACAGCTTCTTCCCGTTTTCCAGCCACCGGACGATCAGAAATTCCTGAATCCACCGGACAGAGAACAGCGCCAGCTCCAGTTTGGAACAGACCATATCGTCATAGACGGCTCCGCAGAAATATGTATACACAAAGAACATCAAAAGCTGCTCGCCCAGATTTTCCCACTCTTCCTTATGGCTGCTCAGCGCCCCATACATCCGGTGAAATTCCTCACAGATCTTAAAATATTCCTCTTTGCTTCCCTGATACAGCCACTTTTCCGCCCCGTCAAGCACCTGATCCCACTCCGGGCGCAGACGTTCCAGGCCATAAAGCACCTGAAGTTCTTCCTTCTGCCACTCCCACTGATGAAAAGATGCCGCATCCACGCCCTTTTCTGAGAGACTTTCCGATATAAACTCCCGCAAGGTTCCCTCCCTGTGATGGCGTTCGCATTCCTGAAGCAGATCATCGATCTCAAACTCTCTTCCTTCCTCCATACAGATCTGGTATCTCTCCGCCAGCTGCTCGCACACTGCCATGCGCAGTGTCAGCGGCAGATTTCGATCCTGTAAAACAGAGAAAAGAACATCTCTGGTGTCTTCCAGCCTCGAAAACATCATAAAATCAAACTCGTCAAAATCATCCTCCTCGTCCGTCTCCTCCTCAAGAAACCGGACCGGCTCCTTGCAGGAAAGGATGATTTTCGCCGCCTCCGGGCAGGAAAGGGATAAGGATAATTCCCTGAGTCCCTCAAATTCCTCCGTGTGTCTCGGATAAAGGCGGCAGGTATCGCACAGCGCGTCCGGTCCCAGTGCCTTATAGAGATCACACAGATTCTCATCATTCAAAAATGCGCACCGCCGTTCATTCTGACAGAAGCACTCCTCTTCCCAGTTGACCGACCCATGCAGGCGTTTTCCAAACTCCCCCTGCACGTTTTTATACTTCTCCAGAGAAGCATCATCGATCATGATCTGCCATCCCGCACAGCAGGTATCCGGGCAGTCTCCGGCCGTACAGACAAATTTATCGTAAAAGTGTGGTTTTAAATATCGCATCGTTTATTTTCCTTTCTGAATCACATAACTCTCCAACTGCAGCTTTTCTTCCGGCGCATATCTGCATCTGCCGTTAATGATATTCCCTGTAATAATCATCCGGATCTCCGTATTTTAAAACAGCTTCCTGCTGTTCTTCATCACTCAGACTCCTCATAAACAGCCAGTTTTCCTCATACATATAATGCGGATACCGAAATCTCGTTCTCACAAATGTATTCGTTACATACAGGGCAATGTGTTCATCATACTGTTCCACTTTCTGCTCAAATCCAAGACTGTAAAGAAACCAGTTCCATGCAAAAAACAGGAACAGAAAAACCGCCGCCACGATCACCGATATCCTGATAATCCTTCTCATCCAGCCGTCGAATTTCTTTCTGTTCCACGCCAGCAAAAAACATGTCCCCGCTGTCAGCACGATCTGCCAGAACACGCAGAGCCCAAGTGCAATGGCGATCGCCCTGTCAGGGATATAATACCAGCCATCACGCAGCCATTTTTCGCCTGAAAAAAAGAGAATTGTGACCACACCGAACACACCTGCTGCAGTTAGCAGTATATAGAGCCATTTTTTCTGTATCTTCATGCAGCACCTCAACGAAATCTAAATTCTTCCGCTACCATAATATCATAAAAAACAGGTGTAATGCAAAATTTTCACATTTCTACACTACACCCATCCATCATTAACACCAATCAATTATAAAAAAGAATATACTTTGACACATTCGGACGTCTTACACGGTTGTTTGTAACCCCCTGCATCTTCACCGAGAACAGTTTCCGGAAACCATCGCTTTACAACGTTTCTTACAGAAGGCAATTCCGTAAAGAGTGATATCTTTTCGACCATCATTTAAAAGATATTCCTGATAACGCCGGTCATTGATCTGATCCAGCGCCGCCCTGCAGGCCTGTTCCATATTATTGTAATCCTTCGCATATTTCAGTTCCACAACAATACCTGCATTCGGATCCTCCGTTTCCACGATAATATCCGCAAATCCCTCTCCCGCCTCAACATTAGATTTCACAAGCCAGTCTGCGTTCCCCGTTAAAATACCCACGAGAAGATTATGGTATGAGATTTCTTTTTTTTCTTCTCCAGTTTTTATGTCAAAAACACTGATGGAATTGCTCATGATCCGATTAAGATACATCTCAACTCCATCCATATTTCCCTCTTCAAAAGCTTTCCAGAAAGCAGTTAGCTGCTCCGTATTGCTGAAAATTGATTTTTTAAACCACTCCTGGATCTGCAATTTAAACACTTCACGGATCTCCCGGTTTGGAATCACGAGCCTGTACGCGCCATCCTCTGTCATCCCTGCCTGCGTGAGATATCCAGTGGTAAATAGAACACTCCAGAGATTTTCGATGCTGTTATCGATCTCATCATATGTGAGATCAAGACGGAGCATTTTTTCAATTGCATTCCCGGCAATCAACTGTTCGATCTCATTCCGGGTTGTTCTGTTTGCCTTGTCTACAAAGCGCTTTACAAGGTCATTTCCGCTGGTATCGATCCAGTATGCTTCCGGTCTTGCATTCGGATCGTCCTTGATTCGGTCGATATGATTAGTGACATTCCACGGACAGTACACGTCAACATTGCCGAAACGATAACCGTCGTACCATTCCTTCGTTTCCGAAAATCTCGCTTCCAAGTGATAATCTGCGAGAAGTTTCTGTACTTCTTTATCTGTAAAACCAAACTGTTCATCAAACCGCGAATCCGTAATCGACAGGATCTTAAAATTATTTAATCCCGTAAAAATACTCTCTTTAGAAACCCTGGGACATCCAGTCAATACTGCAAAGGCTAAAGCCTCATTTGTTTTCAGTGCCCTTCCGAACAGCGCCCGGATCAAAGCGACCATCTCCCGATAATAACCATGCTGAAATGCCTTATCAAGCGGTACATCATATTCATCGATCAGAATAACCGTCTTCTGATTAAAATGCTTATACAGAAGTTCGGAAAGCGTCTGCAGAGAACCGTACAGTACATCATCACTCATCTGATAATGTCCATCTGCAAATGCAGTCAACACTCTATACTTTTCCCTGTCACGATCCGATAAATTTGTGTCCTTTGCCAAAAAAGGAAACCGCTCTGCCTCCCTCGCAATGAGTTCGACCATCTGATATTTCGCTGTATCAAAATTCAATCCCTCTGCATTTTTTAATGAAAGAAAGATCACCGGGTACTTTCCCATATGTTCAGAACAGATCTTTTCATTGGCACAAATATGGAGTCCGTCAAAAAGCGACCGGTCCGTCCCGATTTCAAAGAAATATTTCAGCATGCTCATATTGAGTGTTTTTCCAAAACGGCGCGGACGGGTAAATAAATTAACTTCCCCCCAATTCGAAAAGAGCTGCTCGATCAAGCTCGTCTTATCGACATAGTAGAATCCATTTCGACGGATCTTTTCAAAATTATCGATGCCAACCGGCAGTTTTAAAAATTCATCCATGATATCAGCTCCTTCCGTTACTTTGCAGCTAATTACACTTTATCAGAAATTTATTATGAAAGCAATCGCTATCCATCTTTACAATAGATAAAGCTGTCGTTCCGCAAAAAATTGCCGCAACGACAGCCCTGCTGTTTATTCATATTTTCCCGCTACAGCGCCGTCCCTTTCTTCGGCACAAACATCTCAGACATATCCGTCCGTTCCAGTTTCAGCAGCCCGATCTTCTTCTCGATTCCGCCCGCATACCCAGTAAGGCTGCCGTTCGTTCCGACCACCCGATGGCACGGAATCAGGATCGAGATTGGATTATGACCGACCGCGCCCCCAACAGCCTGGGCAGACATGGTCTTTTTCCCGGACATCTCAGCGACTTTCCTGCCGATCTCCCCGTATGTCATGGTCTTTCCATACGGGATCATAAGCAGGATCTTCCATACCTTTTTCTGGAACTCTGAGCCCTCCGGCGCCAGCGGCGGAAGAAACTCCGGTTCTTTCCCGGCAAAATAAAGATCCAGCCACTCTTTCGTCTGCTTCAAAACAGGCGTCTCCTTATCTTCCGTCTCTTTCTTATCCAATCCAGAAGCAAAGTACTTCTGCCCCTCAAACCAGACTCCTTTTAATACGTCATCATCCGCCGCCATATAGATCATTCCAAGCGGTGAATCATAGTGTGATACAAAGATCATATCCTCGTTCCTCCCAAATATATCCTCTGAAGCAGTCATTCCGCAGTTTCTTTACCTGTCACATGATTTCCAAGTTTCTGAATCTATCATACCACGTTCCCCCAAAACTTCTTTGCAAAAATGGAAATCTAATTTGCTCTCTTTCCAAGCCATACAGCCACCCCGAAATGCACCAGACAGACCGCAGCTCCCAATACAAACACCCACTCCGGACCGACAAACTTCCAGACAGCGCCTAAAAGCCCGGAGACCGTCACTGCCAGCACATGATCCACACTGAGCCCAAACGACAGGTTCTCCATCACGTCCGCCGGAGAGTCGCTGAGTTTTTTCATTAACATCACATGGACCGCGTTAAAATGATCTGCGATCATAATAAAAATATATGCCGTGAACGCAAAGATCTGCTCCACTCTCCCCGTAAACACACCTGACGTGATCCCATGGACCGCCCAGGCTGCATACAGAAAGATCGCCCCGATCGTCACACTCTCCAGAACAAGTCCCTTTTTCACACCATACCGGTCGAGAAATTTTCCGATCTGCGGAGCAAACATACTGCTGCCAAAATGCGCCACGATTCCAAGAAGCGCCACCGTATCTGCCCCCATCGCAAGGAGCTCGATAATGATCCACGGTGCAAACACCAGACGCATCCGTTTCTGGAAACCATAAACCCCCGTAACGATATAATAAGGAATGTATTTCTTCTTAAGCGGCAGTCCTTTTTTCTTCTCATCATGCTTCCGCACATCAAGGGCCGGAACCTCTCTTCTCAGTCTCCACAGGAAGAATAACGCCGCCGCAACGACTACAAGTGACACGCAGAACGACGGAACGACTGATCTGTCCGCCCGGAACCAGAACGCCCCGTACCGGAATCCGATAAATACAAGCAGCGATGCCGCCATAGATCCCATCGTCGCATATCCCCGATATTTTCCGAGAAACGTTCCCGTCTTCCCCTCATCCGCGAGATCCATCGCGATCGCATCCCGGACCGGCATGACAATATGATCCCCGAGAGAATAGGTAAACACAAACAGCTGCATTAAGAGATATCCCGGAGATAAAAGTCCAAGGACAAACATTCCCACCGCGTACAGGCAGAAGCTGATCATCGCCAACGTCAGATTCCCACATCCCGACAGTGCCGCGATCACAAACACTCCCACAACTCCCGGCAGCTCCCTCGGGATCTCCAAAAGCCCCCTCTGCACCGAGTCCACCTGATACACGCCCTTAAAATAGTTCGAGATAATACTGCCGCCAAATCCGTTCGCAAACGTAAACAGGACGAAAGCGATCAAAAACAGCCGCCTTGCCCTCTCCTTCTTCATCTGTTCCGCCATAACCTTCCTCCCATTTAATCTCGTCAATATCCAGCACAGGACTGCCTCTGGACGCGATGACTGATTTTCAAAAACCGAAACAGTACAGTTTTCCTCCATCCAGACATCTCTTTTTTCTTCGAAAAAACGTTATCTAACCTCAATTATAATACATATCGTTCATATGAACAAGCGTTCTTTTCCACAGTAACAACTATATACATCATCCAGATCTATACTTAAATCTTCAATCCCCAGCGCAGGTCAGCCTCCGGAACCGGGTGCCTGATTTACAGGCCTGGCTTCCTCTTGGCTCGCAGGAAAATACGTTGGAGGAAATGGGGCGCTTGTCTGAGCGAAGCGAGTTGCGTCCCATTTTCTCCGCCCTTAGCATTTTTCTGCAAGCATAGAGGAACCGCCTGGAAATCGACAGCACCAGGAGCCGGAAGCTGACCTGCGCGTACTTCCGCCAGGTTGCCCCAACCTCTCTTTTCCTGACTCAGACCATAAAAATACCGGAACAGCAGTCTCCCCGCCATCCCGGTATTTCTCAATTCCTATAAGATTTCCCCAAGGAACCTACTCCCCGAGGTCCACCATCACATCAGAAACCTCAACCTTCTGATCGATCAATCCACTCTCAAGCATCCAGTCGATGTTCTCCTGCCAGCACTCCTCCGTCTGTGTCAGGAACGGAGCATCCTCCGTCTCCATAAGCGGCAGCAGAGTCTCACAGGATTTCTCCTCAACGCTCTGTGTCAGCGGGAAATTCTCCTCATTCTGGTTGTTCATGAGGATCGCGAGGCAGCCGTCCGGATCCTTCTTAAAGTCCTCAAAGCCCTTTGCAGATGCACGTAAAAAGCCCTTTAAGACCTCCGGCTCACTCTCGATCATCTCATTATTTGCGAGGAACACTTCCTCATAATAATTCGGAATGCCATATCCATTTGCCATGAAATAATTGACGTCAAAGCCCTCTTCCTCCAGCTGCGGAACCTCATGGTTCACAAGACAGCCGATGGTGGCATCCACGTTGCCGGTAGTCATGGAGCTCATCAGGTCAAATCCAACGTCGATCAGATTTACATCTGACGCGTCCGCGCCCACATACTCCATCATGGTCTTCACAATAGACTCACTGAGAGCTGTTCCGCCGTATCCAACTGTCTTTCCGACAAGATCGGACGGGCTTGTAATATTCTTATCCTTTAAAGAAAGTACAATGCTCAACGGAGACTGCACGATCGCGCCGATGGACTTGATCTTCGTTCCCTGATTTGCAACCGCCTGGATCACATCCTGCTGATAATACATTCCGATCTCCGCCTTGCCGGCAGCGACAAGTGCCAGCGCGTCATTCGCGTTCGCAGGGAAGCGGACCTTCACATCAAGTCCCTCCTCCGCATAATATCCGCGCTCGATGGCGGTGTAAATAAAGGTGTGGATCGCGTTCGGATACCAGTCCAATACCACGTTGACCTCACGGAGATCCTTTTTTTCACCGGAAGCTGCTGTTGTTTCTGCCGCGCTGCTGTTGTCCGCTGAAGCCGCTGCCGTCGTCTCCGCTGTCTTTGTCTCACTCTTACCGCATCCTGCAAGTACTGTCATACTGAAAGCCGCAGCCATCGCCGCTGCAGCGATTCTCATTCCTTTTTTCATGTCATTTCCTTTCGTTATCAAAATAATTTGTCCTGCTCTTTCACTGGTCAGCCAGAATTTCATGTTGTGTTTTCTACTCATTTCTCCAGTGAATGATCCGTTTTTCAAGCAGTGTGACCACCCAGACAGCCGCCATCGCCGCCACCGATAACAATAAGATCGGTGCGAACACTCCGGCTCCATCAAGCTGTGTCATCATCCTCCTGCTGAAGTATCCAAGTCCGCTCTGAGCTCCCAGCCATTCACCGATGGCCGCTCCGATGATCGATAACGGAACCGCCATCTTGATCGCTGAGAAAAAGCAGGGCAGGACAGCCGGAACCTTTAACTTCATAAAAATCTGGCGTTTATCCGCGCCAAAGGTGAACAAGAGCTCTTCCATCTCCGTCTTCACCGACTTAAATCCGTCGAATACCGTGATCGTGATCGGGAAAAATGTGATCAGCACCGTCACAAGCACCTTGCTCCAGATCGTATATCCGAACCAGAGTACAAAAAGCGGTGCCAGAGCTGTCGTCGGGATCGTCTGGGACGCGATGATAAGCGGATAAAGTGCCTTTTCCGCTGTCTCGCTGGCATCCATCAGAACGGCCAGACCAAGGCCAAGAATAATGGAGATCAGAAGTCCGATCCCCACCACCGACATCGTTGCCGGAAGGTGTGCCTTAAATAACGGACCTCTAAGCTCCCAGAGCCGTACCACCACCTGGGTCGGTGACGGCAGGATATACGCCGCGTCGATTCCCATAGCCGCCGCCTGCCAGAAGATCAGCAGAGCTGCCACCAGAATCGCCGCCGGAAGGTTTGTACTCAGAAAATTATGGGTCTGTCCGCGCGAAGCCCCGGAAGGAACCCGCGCATGATCCTTCTTCATCTTCTTACTCATGACGTCTCCTTCCTCAGCATACCGATCAGCTCCTCCTTCAGGGACAGTATCTCCGGTTTCCGAAGCTCGTCCCTGGATCTCGGATATTCTGCCGGAACATCAATGGACCGCAGATGGGTGATCGGTGATTCCTCTACAACCAGGATCCGGCTGGACAAAAAGACCGCTTCCTCCACATCGTGCGTGATAAAAAGGACTGTCTTTTTCTCCCTCTCCCACTGCTCTAAAAGCCATTCCCGCATGGAGATCCTCGTCAGGTAATCGAGGGCTGAAAATGGCTCATCGAGGAGCAGAAGTTCGGAACCTGTGAGCACCGTTCTCGCAAACGCCGCTCTCTGGCGCATGCCGCCGGAAAGCTCCTTCGGCTTCTTATCACCCCAGTCCTTAAGACCAACAGATTCCAGCGCCGCGTCCGCTTTCTCTCTCATCTCCGTTTTCGAATATCCGCCCCGGATCTCCATCGGCAGCAGGAGATTCTCCCTCACGGTCCGCCATGGAAATAAAAGATCCTGCTGCGGCATGTATCCACAGTAGTTTCTCTTCTTCTCAATGGACTCTCCGTCCACCAGGATCTCGCCGGAAGCCGGCAGAAGGAGCTTGTTCACAAGCCGGAAGATCGTACTCTTACCACAGCCGGAAGCGCCGATGACGGACACGAATTCCCCGTCCTGTACCTCGAAGGAAAGGTGGTCAATGATGGAGAAATCTTCCACATCATATTGAAAGCTTACATTGTCAAATTTCAGCATCCTACTGCCTCATTTCCCATGCCATATCCCAGAATGCCGCCTCGTAGCGGGAGCATGCTGTAAAGATGTCCACGAGATGCTGTTTCCGCTTCTCGGAATAGTCCTCCGTCAGGCGGTTCATCAGGTCTGCCAGCACCTCATTGTCCTCGTGGTAGGAATCGGACGCATATCCGCTGACCCATTCCCCATAGAACTCATGCTTATCTGCGGCCGGATACTCCGCAAGGATCTTCTTCGCGATAAACTCATAGCTCAACGCGCAGGAAAGGATCGCCGCCATGACCTCCGCCTCTCCTTCCTCGTAAGCGACACGAAGCATATAAGAGGTATAGGACAGATTATCAAGAGCGACCGGTGTCTGCTCCGCCTCCTCCTTCGCGATTCCGAGTCTCGTCATGTACGCGCGGTGGATATCCATCTCACCGTCCAGGATCGAATGGGTATAACCCGCGAACAGGCGCATAGCGTCGAGGTTTTTCGCCTTCGCCGTGCCGATGGAAAATACCTTTGTATAGTCAAGAAGATACAGATAATCCTGTATCATATAATATTTGAATTTTTCATGATCCAGACTGCCGTCCGCGATTCCCTTTACAAAAGGCGTCTCGTTATAGCCGTCCCAGATCTCCTTTGTTGCCTCTAAAAGGCGTTCTGTCATCGTCATGCCTGTTCCTCCGCAAATCCTTTTCCGCGAAAATCAAATCCGTGATCCATCGGTCCGGATCCATGTCCGAGATCCAGCATGGCTGCCAGCGCTCCGGAGATGTAAGCTTTCGCACGTTCCACTGCCGTATCGAGGTCATAACCCTTCGCCAGATTGGAAGCGATGGCACTCGATAAGGTGCAGCCGGTTCCGTGGGTGTTCGGGTTGTCGATACGCTTACCGTTGAACCAGCGGTAGCTGCCGTCGCGGTATAACAGGTCGTTGGCATCATTCAACTGATGACCGCCCTTACAGAGGACCGCGCAGTGATAGGTCTCACTGATCTGTTTTGCC
The DNA here is from genome assembly GCF_032490495.1 of Pilosibacter fragilis. Classification (NCBI taxonomy): domain Bacteria; kingdom Bacillati; phylum Bacillota; class Clostridia; order Eubacteriales; family Clostridiaceae; genus Pilosibacter; species Pilosibacter fragilis. Next base: position 201,581 of record NZ_JAVYJB010000006.1, read on the forward strand.
GCCGCGATCATGTCCTCGGCGGACTTTACTTCCATCCCTGATAAAACCTCTGTCTCCGGGATATTCGGGGTCAGGACCGCCGCCATCGGAAACAGGTATTCCTTTAATGTGCCGATGGCATCGTCGCTGATCAGCTTTGATCCGCTTGTCGCCACCATGACCGGGTCCACAACGATATTTTCTGCTTTGTGTTCATGAAGCTTCTTTGCGATGGACTTGATCAGTCCCGCAGAAGAAACCATTCCGATCTTTACCGCGTCCGGACGGATGTCCGTAAATACGCTGTCGATCTCCTGTTCCAGGAATTCCGGTGTTACCTCGAAAATCCCCTGGACGCCGGTCGTATTCTGGGCCGTCAGTGCTGTGATCGCGCTCATTCCGTATACTCCGTTTGCGATCATCGTCTTTAAATCGGCCTGGATGCCGGCGCCTCCGCTGGAATCGCTTCCAGCGATCGTTAATGCTGTCTTCATCATAAAAACTCCTTTCAGGCATCAATAACTTTTTATTAGGCGACGCAAGGTGGTGCCCCCAATGTGCCGCCGCGGAAATGTTTTCCGCTTAATCTATTCCAAAACCCAGAGGGAAAATTGCTGCTCTGTGAATTTAGAATTCATATTTTCAGGCAGGTAGTATTTTTCTTCTGGCTTATTGGCGCGTTTGAATATAATGTTTAAAAAATTATGTTTTTTGAAATTATTGCAACTGTTCAGCAGGTCTGCGCACTTGCTGCGCTGACCGTAAGAAAACATAGGCTGGAAGGCAAAAATCCCATCAGCAAAGCTGATCTGGAATGGATTTTTGCACGTAACTATGAAGGTACTGAATAGTTACAACTCTTTTAAGTCTTATAAGATTTCTCTTACCGCCTCTTTCAGTTCTCGTGTCGCCTTCTCAATATCCTCTGCCGCAAAGATCGCGCTGACGACTGCGACGCCATCCACACCGGTTCCCTTAAGGGGCTCTATGCGGTCCTTATTGATCCCGCCGATGGCGACTACCGGGATATCCACCGCCTGACAGATCGCAGAAAGCGCCTCCGGTGTCACCGCTGTTGCGTCCTTTTTTGTTCCTGTCGGATACATCGCTCCGACGCCGAGGTAATCCGCCCCGTGCTTTTTCGCGAGAAGCGCCTGCTCCACATTCTTACAGGAAACACCGATGATCTTATCCGGTCCCAGCTTTTCTCTCACTTTTCCCGCTTCCATATCGCTCTGTCCCACATGAACGCCGTCCGCGTCCACCTTAAGGGCGATATCCACGTTGTCGTTGATCACAAAGGGAACATGATATTCGGCACAAAGCTTTTTGATCTTCTTCGCCTCTTCTAAAAACATCTCCTCATCCAGCTCTTTTTCCCTCAGCTGAACAAATGTTGCTCCGCCCTTTAAAGCCTTTTCCACCTGGCTCTCCAGAGTCTCACCATTTAACCACGCGCGGTCTGTCACCGCGTAGAGCAGCATATCTTCCGGTCTGCAGTTCATATCTTACCTCCTAAAAAATCGAAATACGCACCAGACATATTTTTCAAGCCATTCTGCCTTTCAATTTACCTGCCGACCTGTCATCAGCAGATTCTTTCGAATGCATATCATAAAAAGGATGCGCCCCGCGCGGTCACTTGCGACGATCTGCATCTTCGCACGAGTGCGCAGCATTGGCACGTTAGTGCCTTTTTTGTAACAGGGAATTCCCCGGAATTTCCTGTAATAACAAGTGAAAACACGCTTCGCGAGTTTCCCCTTGTTATCGCGACAGTCGCCAAGGTCTCGCGCAAGTGCGGACTTTGGCTCGTTGTTCGCGTAAAAAAAGGAGACACCCGCAGGTATCTCCACTTCTACTCTTTCTCTTCAGCAGCTTCCTACGTTGGCATGATCCAAATCAGGTATACGGGTCTTGGCGATGCAGCCAACTCTCAGCCTGATCTGTCAGGCTCCCCGGTCTGTTTATTTTCTTTTTTCTGACAAGACTTACTATATACTTTCCGCGCGGAAAAGTCAAGTTTGCACCCGGTTTCGTACATGCTTTCAAGGCTGCGAATTTCGCATGGATCCATCGATATTTTTCATGTGTCAGTGCAGCCTGCTTACAGCCTTGTGTTCCCCGTCTATCTTTTTTCCGGCGGACCTTCCAGGAATTTCCTCTCTTGCCTTTTTCCCTCTCCTGTGCTACAATCCATAACGGTTAACGGAATGCAGCATGAGGGGGAGCGCCCTGGTGCTGCGGTCAATTCAATTACTTGATGACGAAGACCAGATTGCGAGGGAGTCCGTGTTCCGGGCTGAGAGGATCCCAGAAAGGATCGACCGTCCCATGCCGCGGATCCATGTCCGCGGCTTGTCAGCATTCTGCCTGAAAGTCATTTTTACGGCATGCTGCAGAAGGCATGCCTTTTTCTTTATCCGCCTGTATCTTCAGGATCTATGGCAGCTGAACGCGTTCTATTTCATTTTATTCGGAACACTCACGCTCCCACAGCGTCCTGACCATTGGCGGATATTGAAACTATTTCACCGTATTTCCCGGTGTCCCATTCTTTCAGCAGAAAATATATTCTGCCCTGACGGGCTATGGAGGTATTATCATGAGAAAATTTGTTGTACCCGCTCTCTCCCTGGCGCTCTGCCTCGGACTCACTGCAGGATGTTCTTCCAAAACGGACGCACCGGCTGCTTCCACCGGGGAGACCACAGCTGCCGCTTCTGCGGAAAGCACTTCTGAAGCAGCCGCTTCCGCAGAGACAAAATCCATCGATTCCTTAAAGATCGCTTTCTCCCCGTACGCGGACGCAGATACGATCACGACAGCAACAGAGCCGTTAGAGAACCTTTTAAAAGAAACACTGCTTGAAAAAGGCTACGATGTCAAAGACATCGACATGACCGTCGGAACAAGCTACACTGCTGTCGGTGAGGCACTGAGCGCAGGAAGCGCTGATATCGGATTTATCTCCGGAGGAAACTATGTCCTGTTCTCCGATGACTGCGACGTTCTCCTCACGGCTCTCCGCTACGCCATCAACAAGGACTCCGAAGATCCGAAGGAATGGAACGACGGCACCATCGAGGAAAACACAGACAAAATGAGCACATATTACCGCTCCATCATTCTCGCAGGACCGAGTGAAAAAGGTCAGGAGCTCTTGGCAAAGGTCAACAACGGCGAGGAACTTACCTGGGATGACTTAAACAGCGCCACCTGGGCAGTCATGGGACCGACCTCCGCGTCCGGCTACATTTATCCGTCCTTATGGTTAAACGAGCGCTACGGAAAGACCATCGCTGACCTCGCAAATGCGGTCCAGTCTGATTCCTACACCACCTCCCTTGCCCGCCTCGCCTCCGGACAGGCAGACCTCATGGTCTCCTACGGCCATATCCGCACAAAATATGCGCCGGACTGGAAAGAGAAATTCGGCGGCACTGATGATATGGTAAAGCAGACAGGCATCATCGGCGTCACAGAGGGAATCTACAACGATATGATCGCATACAGCAAAACTTCCGACCTTATGCAGGACGCTGACTTCCGTCAGGCTCTCGGTGATTCCTTCATCGAGATCGCAGGAACTGATGAAGGCAAAGACATCATCAAAGTCTTCAGTCAGGTCGGCTACGAGTGGGGCGATGACGCGAACTATGACGGGGAACGCGCCGCACAGGAAATGTTAAAGTCTATGAACTAAACAGGTTCCAGTTTTTTACTGATTCATTATTTGTAAGGCAGGTATCTTCATGGAAATCGTTCTTCAGAACATTGGAAAACAATTTAAAAACGGGACACGCGCCCTGGACCATGTAACCTTTACCATCCCTCAGGGCGAGTTCGTCTCCGTGATCGGTCCGTCCGGAGCTGGAAAAACCACCCTGTTCCGGATCTTAAACGGCATGGAGACGCCGGGGGACGGGGCTGTCCTTTTTGATGGCAGCGACATATCGTCCATGTCCGAAACCGCCAGGAAGAATGTAAAGAGATCCATCGGCACCATCTATCAGGATTTCTGTCTCGTGGAAAATTCCACCTGCCTTGCAAATGTGCTCACTGCCTGTCTGCCGGATATGGGATTTTTCCCCGCTGTGTTCGGAATCTATGGAAAAAAGCGCCGGGCAGAAGCACTGAAATTTCTTGACCGCGTGGGACTCTTGGAAAAATCAGAAGAACCGGTAAAAAATCTCTCCGGTGGTCAGAAACAGCGCGCCGCCATCGCGAGAGCCCTCATGCGTCATCCAAAAATACTGCTGGCTGATGAGCCCGCCGCCTCCTTGGATCCGGTCACTGGGCGGCAGATCCTGACACTTTTAAAGGAGATTCAGGAAAAGGATGGCGTCACGATTCTTATGAACAGCCATAACCTTGAATTTTCTCAGGAGTTTTCCGACCGGATCATCGGGCTGAAGGACGGAAATGTGGTTTTTGATGGAACGCCATCGGAAATGAATGAGGAAATCTTGAGAAACATTTATCTTAGTCTCGAAGACTCCCACCTGTCTTAGGTTATGAATAATAGGACTCTGCTATTTATGCATTTATCCATCCCAACGGATCCTTGCAGAGAAGCATTTCAGAGGAGGAAGCAATCCATGTACAGAAATCGAAAAAATTATATAAAACCTGCCGGCTGGATCCTCTTCCTTCTCTGCTTTTACGCCGCCGCGTCCTTCACCGGATGTGATCCGGCTCTTTTTGTTTCAAGGAGCTCCCATCTTTCAGATCTGGCGGCCGACATGATGCGGCCGGATCTCTCTTATTTTCCAAAGATCCTGCTGCCGCTCTTTTACACGATCCAGATGTCCGTTACTGGTACCGTAACAGGATCCGCTCTGGCACTGATCGTTTCCCCTTTCGGCGCTGTGCCCCTGCATTTTCCGTCCTGGGCAAGGCGTTTGCTGCGTCTCCTGATCCAGATACTCCGGTCTTTTCCGGCGCTGATCCTGGCGCTCGCCGCGACCTTTCTCTTCGGACTCGGAACCTTTGCGGGAACCTTCGCGATCACTCTCTACACCTTTGCGATCATGACTAAGCTCACCTACGAGGATGCGGAACATACGGACACAGCCCCCTATCAGGCCCTTATCTCTATGGGCTGCGCCCGTTTCCCGGCATTTATCCATGCCGTCCTGCCGGAGATTTTGCCCGCGTTTCTGACAAACGCCCTGTACCTCTTTGAAACGAATGTGCGGCACAGCTCTATCCTCGGATACGTAGGGGCAGGCGGGATCGGCCTGATCCTAAACGAAAAGATCTCCTGGAGGGAATTCCACAAGGTCGGAACGATCCTGCTGCTGCTCTTTCTCACCGTCTGTGTCATCGAGTACGCAAACCGGTATTTTACAGCTGTGATCCACAGCGGACAGATTACAGAACTTTTTTCAGGCAGCAAAGCCTTGTCTAAAAAAGCCTGTGTCTCTGTACGGATGATCCTTTTCGTTTTCACTGCCCTCTTCCTCTTCTGCCTCGCGGCCCAGACCCCGCCGGATTTTTCAAGGACAAGTGCCGCGGCGTTAAAAAGTATGGCAGCCGGACTCACGCATCCGGACTGGAGCTTCTTTTTCTCCGCAAAGAAAGACGGGCTCGGCTATCTGCTTCTTGAGACCATCTGCATTGCCATTGTCGGAACAGCCATCGGTGCTTTCCTTGCCGCACCCCTTGCCTTTCTCAACACAAGACGCTTTGTCCCTGCTCCGACCGTTTTTTTCTTTAACCTGATCCTCATGGCGATCCGGTCGATCCCGTTTCTGATCTATGGTCTGATCTTTATCCGGGTCTCCGGTCCCGGCGCCTTCACAGGTGTCCTGACGTTAGCCGTCTGCAGCATCGGACTTCTCACAAAGCGCTTCACCGAATGTCTGGAGGCCATCGATCCCGGCCCGTACCGGGCGCTCCTCGCCATGGGTGTCCACCCGGTTCCAGCCGTCTGCCACAGCGTTCTCCCGCAGCTCGCCCCAGCATTCTGCTCCGCCGTCCTCTACCGCTTTGACGTCAATATCCGTGAGGCGTCCGTTCTCGGACTCGTGGGCGCAGGCGGGATCGGCGCACCGCTTATCTTCGCGATGAACCAGTATGACTGGAATAAGGCTGGAGCGATCCTTTTGGGACTGATTCTGCTTGTGTGGGGCGTGGATATTCTGTCTTCACGCAGATAAAATAAATCCCTGCTCTTTCATCTCTTTTTAGGACTGTTTGCAGAAATTCCATCCTGCCCAGAAATATGCTTTCTACAACTGACGTCCAGCATGAACTACATAGATTTTATAAATAGTAAAAAGACCTTTTGACACAAAATAATCAACGATGTCAAAAGGTCTTTTATTCATTTTTTGACCCGGACACACAGGTCATCAGCCGCCTGTGCTCAGGTTTCACCTTCTACCGGATAGTTAGCCATATATATTGTCTTAGCTCGTCGGTTTCCTCCATTCTGTCGCGCCTGTCGACGCAGCAACAGGTTTCAGTCCCTGTTTTTCTACAAATTGATGGAGCATCTCCGCAGTCTCAGCGCGGGTAACCGTGCCCTTCAGATCAAGAAGATCGATGCCGGCTGCCATGCCACTCTGCGTAGTATCATAACCCTTGACCTGTGCGTAGCGATAAAAGATCGATGCAAGCTGTTCACGCGTAACAGGATCATCCGGACCAAATTTCTTGCCGTCAGAGTCTCCCATAATACCGTTTTGCTGTGCCCAGGTTACCGCATCGTAAACCCCTACGGTACCGGGACCGTACTCAACATCCGTAAAGTGGTTCTTTCCCTCAACGGCAGGGCTGCCCGCCATACGGTAGAAGATCACCGCGATCTGGGCACGGGTGATATTGGTGTTCGGTGCAAAGGTCGTTGCGCTGATTCCGGACATCAATCCCTTCTCATAGACAAACATCACAACCTTATAAAACCAATCGTTCGCATACACATCTGTAAATGGATTCGTCCCTGCGTCTGGATCGCTCTTTATCCAGCCGGCGTAAACCGTCCTGTTTCCGATCATCCTGAGTTCCGTGATCCTCTGTGTCAATGCCTGGTCGGAATACCAGCCGGTAAAATCATAGCCCTCACGGGTCGGAATATAATCGGAAAGGCTGACCGTCTTACCGTAGGTTCCCCCAATTGCACTTATGCCGCCGCCACCGTTCGCATGGAAGTTCAGCATATAGCTTGTGGTATCATCGCTGCTTCCGGAACTGCTGCTGTCCTTTTTCGGGGTCGTCGGGACCGTTGGAACCGTGGGTGTCGTTGGAATCGTAGGTGTCGTCGGAATCGTAGGTGTCGTCGGGGTCGTAGGTGTCGTCGGGGTCGTAGGTGTCGTCGGGGTCGTAGGATCCTTCGGGATAGCCTGTCCTGCCGCAATTCTGATACCACAGCCCTTACAATAGGTGTCCCCCGTATAGCCATCTGCGCTGGCGGTGGCCTCAACTCTGCCGCGCACCTCGGTGCCGCCCGTGTGATGATCTGGATTCAGTTCCCCATAAGCCGCGCCGCAGACAGAACACACCGCCTGATCTTTGCAGGTGGCTGTTCCGCCGGAGTGATCTTCCCTGATGTCACTTGCCTCACAGTGGATGCATTTCTTCCAATGTTGATCGGCATTGCTCTGCCATTCGCCCCATGCGTGAATACACACATCCGGATTTTCGGGCTCCGGTATCACGATCACAAGTCTCCAGCTGGCATAAAACACCACATTCTCCGTAACAGGAAAAATGTCTCCCGGGCAGCCCGCTTCCTCTCCATCAGGATTATCCAGCGCCCAGTAATCAAGGATCGCTGATTGATATGAAAAACCAGACTCCGGAAGAACGTAATCCCCGGATATGCCTTCAACTGACTCCATATATCCCGGTGCTCCGTCTCCATTAAAAGAGACCGTGTAAGTTTCGCCCATTACCTTCCAGTTTGTCCATGCAGCTGCAAATATTTCTTTATACGCGTCAGGAACGTATATCTTCAGATTCTCCGGCCATGATTCACCGGGCAGATAAAATGCAAATGACAAGACTGCTTCATCCGGATCTTTCCAATGGGTGTGAACTTGCCCAAGTTGCGGGCATTCATGAAACGCGAAGGGCATCACAGATTTGACACTACCGGGAATATCAATCTGCCTGAGGGTGTTACAGCCCTTAAAAGCGGCACTCCCTATTGTTTTGACTGTTTTTGGAATTTGCACCTCACTGAGTCTTATGCATTTACTAAATGCATTTTGTCCAATCGTTGTCACTCCTTCCTCTATGACCACCTTGTCAATCTCAGACTTTTTGTCCTCCCAGGGACACCTTTTACCGGAACTAGTATTGTCGAAATCAGGCATTTCCCCTTTACCGGATATCGTAATGGTCTTATTGTCTCTGCTGATCGTCCATTTAATATCTGTGCCGAGGATAGGATTCTGGATGTCAGGAAACGGTCCATACAGCACCGCGGCAACCTTCAGATAGCGAGCGATATCAAGTACGACCGAGTCCTCGACGGAAAGCTGTATCATTGCGTCCTCAACAGCCTTAAACTGAAGCCTTACCTCCTCGATGTTATCGTTATTGATATCCGTTACGTCCGGCAATGCATCGATCATTTCCTGTGCGCGATCGATAGAAGAGACTTTCCGCGCATTGGACCGGGTGGCGATCGCTTTATTTTTCATAAGCGCTTTTGCTGTTATTGGAGTGCTTTCGCTGTCATATTGACAATTTAATTCTTTTGTGATGCAGCCGCTTTCCTCACTGCATACATGGCGGCACTCGGTGGCCTCCACCGCATCAGATGAGGTGGCCGCAGATTCCGTTATCTCCTTCTGCGGATAACATTCCAGCGTATGTTCATGGACACATTTTTCCATCCACGTATAACACTCCGGGGTATGTTTATGGCTGCCCGCTCCTTTTCTCATTTCTGCCGCCAATACAGGCACAGAAACTAAAGAAAGCATCGTACAGATGCAGAGCAGTGCCGCATAGATCCGTTCTCTTTGTTTCTTTTGTTTTTCTGGATTTCTCATTGATTTTCCCCCATTTCTATGCTATCTGTTTCCTTTTTCTGAACTTGATATATAAAGCAGTGAGCACAACTGCCGCGGTAAAGGAAATGACCGCTTCCAACACATATCCGCCCACACCCTCATGCAGCAGGATCGCCCCGTACATTCCCGCGGCATCCATCGGCTGGCTCTGCACCGTCCCTACCGTTCCCAGAAGAGACAAAAACAGCAGAGCGCACAGTGCCGACAGACTGCGAATGCTTCGCCGCGCCTGTCGGCGGCGAGATTTCGCTATCCGCTCCTTTGCCAGTGCAACACGCTTTTGTGTATCGTACATGCACACAAAACCTCCTTTCTGAAAACTCAGCTTAAAGGCCTTTCACTTATATAGGTACAAAAATCCGGAAAAACTCTCACCCGGAAAGCAGATTTTTCAAAAAAAATGAGAGCTGCTTAAAAACAGCTCCCAAAAATCACAAAATAAAATTATATTACAGTGTCAGACGGCGGGCAATCAGCTTTCCCGCTGCCAAAATCACTACAGGCAGAACATAGGCAGCATACTGCACTGCGCCGCCGTAAGCGATCAGCAGATTATAGAGCGCGTGAAACGTGATGGCTGCTCCCAGCAGACCGCAGGTTCCGGCAATCTTCAGCCAGGTCCGCTGCCACACATACGCAATTCCTCCGCCTACAATGGCTCCGCAGATCACATGCATCGCTCCTGTTCCGATCCCCCGGAAAAAAATAAAGGAAAAATGTCCGGCTCCATTTTGGATCAGGTAGCAGATATTTTCAAAGGTGGCAAAGGAAAGAGCTGTGATCACAGCGGAGATTTTGATCTGTTCCGTCTTTGGCTCAAATATCAGAAGATAAAAGAGCAGAGGCAGAAGCTTCATGACCTCCTCCACCACCGGGGCAATCTCCGCAGTGGCGGCAAGGTTATCCGCACCATAAAGCGCGGCAAAAAAGGTATTGATATAAGCGGAAAGCAGACACGCCCCCATTCCTGCAAGGCAGAACAGAAAGAATTTTGTCTGTTGTTTTCCCATGCACAGGGCGGCGATCAGTAACGGCGATGCCATACAGATAAAAACATTTTCAATATACGTCATTCCTGCACCGCCTTTCCCATTGCCGGCAGCAAAGCGAACAAGCAGCCTGCCAGCAGAAGATCAAACCAGCAGTATGGGCTGAAAATGGAATCTCCCGGCCAGAAGCAGCCAGAAGTCCAGAGGGCATATTCTAATGCCGCATAGCAAAGGACCCAAATATGAAAATATTTCATACTATTTGCAGTTCCTCTCTGCCTTCTGGCATAGGCAAGTCCCCGGATAGAAAAACAGGAAACAATGATCATCATACCGCACCAGAGCAGATTGGAGAGGATATCTCCAAATGTGCAGTAAAACATACACAGTGGAACACCGATCAGGACGGCACTCAGGGCCTTCCTGCACGGAAATCTCCTTTCTTCTGCCGAAGAAAGCGCGTATTGCAGCATGGAAAGGAAAATGACACTTGCTACCCAGCCGAACTCTGACACATAAAAGACCTGCGGTGTTTTGGAAAATAAGAGCAGATACATCGTCCAGTAGAAGGATCCAAGGAAGAAACAGCCATAAAAGCAGGTCAGCAGGAAATACTCCTGTTTCCGGCTTTTCAGATACCGGATACCGCCCAGGAAAAAGCCTAACAGGGTAACCGCGGCTTGCAAGAGGTTACTGATGACTTCCATCTGCATTTTCCCCCTTTTGCTCCCCTGTCTGTTCTTCTTCGTTCAGTCTACGGATGCGGAAACATAACACCGTCACGCACACGCCGAGAACAAAAGCGAGCAGTCCGACCACGATATATCCAAGTGCGGTGCTGCCGCCCAACATCGTCGCCGCTGTTTCAAAGCCAGAGGAAGTTCCCATCTCAATCCGGCTGACAGTATCAGGCATGGAAAGGGAAACACCTACGATCACCGCAAGACATGCGGCCACGCAGCAAACTGCTGCAGCCCATTCTCTCCGCAGTCTTTTTTTGTATTCTTTTTCCGCAATACGACGTTTTACTTCCGCGATCCGTTCCTCATTACTTCGCATTGGTAATTCCCTCCCGCTCCAGCAATCCACGCAGACGCGCTTTTCCCCGGTATACCATATTGGTGATCTGCTTCTCGCTTTTTCCCATAACCTCGGCGGCCTGCTGATAGCTCATCCCCTCAAAATAGGTCAGATAAAGAGCTTCCCGGTAATCCGCCTTCAGCTCATCCATACAGATATGCAGGATCTGATCCCGTTCCTTTGTCCGAATGACCTCTTCCACCAACGTCTTTCCATCCGGCTCTTCCGTCAAGTCATCGAGGCTGAAGAAAAGCCGATGTCTGCTTTTATGGCGCAGAGCCATGTGCCGCGCTGCTTTATACAGGTAAGCCTTAAGACCACCGTCCCGGATGCGTGGCTTTTTTGTGAACAGATAGGAAAAGACTTCGATCATCAGGTCCTCCGCTTCGTGGACATCATGCAGATAGCCATTGATGTATAGGGTCAACGGGTTACCGTATTTTCTCATTAAAGCCTCAAGCCCTGCTTCATCGCCGCGCAGATACTGTCTGTAAAGTTCTTCATCAATGACCATGCTGTTCATTTCCTTCTGTCTGAAATACTATACACAGTATATGTGGGCATCGGCATAATTTCAAGTCCTATTTTACTTCGAACTTCGCCCCGCGCTCCAGCTCATCCCCATCCATATGATAGATCGCGTCAATAATATAATTCCGATATGTTGCGTTCCCATCCTGTGGTGTCAGCCGTTTATGGGCGATCTCCCCCGCGAGTCCCATGGCACAGACTGCCGCCGCTGCCGCCTCAAGCGGATGATCCTGATTCGCAGTCACAAATGCTGCTGTGAGCGCTGAGAGCTGGCAGCCGGTTCCCGTGATGGAGGACATCATCGGATGGCCATTGTAGATGCAGTACGCTTTTTTTGCGTCCGCCACGATATCAATAGCGCCTGTGACCGCGATCACTGACCCTGTCCTCTCCGCAAATTTCTTCACGAATGCCACCGCCTCGTCAAGGTTCTCTTCGGTTACACGGTCTGCGATATCCGCATCCACACCCTTTGTGGTCCCTGTTCCCACCACAAGCGTCTTGATCTCAGAGATATTTCCGCGGATCACGGTGAATTTTACCGTTTTTAAGAGTTCGTTAGCTGTCGATGTCCGGAGTATCGATGCCCCGACGCCCACCGGATCCAGCACTGCCGGGTGTCCCAGCTCATTGGCCCGCTTTCCCGCGATCTTCATGGACTCGATGGTGCGGCTGTTCAGCGTACCGATATTGATATTGAGGCCTGCGCAGATCGTCTGGATCTCCGCGACCTCCTCCTTGTCGTCCGCCATGATTGGGGATGCCCCGCAGGCCAGAACCATATTCGCGCAGTCATTGACCGTCACATAGTTCGTAATATTATGGATCAGCGGGTTCTTCTCCCGCACCTGATCAAACATCTGTTTTAACATGCTTCTCTCCTCTACTGTCCCATTGCTTCCTGCATACCTGCAAGGATATTGGCTTTCTTTAAGCTGTAGATCAGCACACCGCTGATCACTGCACCTCCGGCAGTTGAAACAAGGAACGGGATCACATATGCGTAAAATGCCAGACCTGCCGCACTCTTTCCCATAAGGAAGATCGCTACCGGATAGGCCGTGAGTCCGCCAAGAACAGAGGTTCCAAATACCTCACCGATCAGTGTCGCTGGAATGTTCTGCGTCTTCTGATACACAAGTCCGCAGATCAGCGCGCCGAACATACTGCCCGGAAATGCCATCAGGCTTCCAAGTCCCAGAAGATTCCGGATCAGCGCCGCCGCGAATGCCGCACCCAGTCCGTACCCCGGTCCTAAGAGGACTGCACAGAGAATATTCACCATATGCTGTACCGGAGAACACTTGCTTCCGAATACCGGAAATGAAAATAAGCTTCCTGCCACTGCGACAGCACAGAAAACGGCTGCTACCGCTAATTTTTTCGTATTTGTCTGTTTCATGTCTTATTCCGCGTGACCGGTCCTTCCTTCGGACCGTCACACATTCCTCCTTTGAAAATTTTCCGCAGCCGCAAAGCTTCCCTGTGCAGCCGCATTTTTAGGAAACGTCTGTACGACAACAGCGCTTCCACAGGCGAAGTACCATGTACTCCACATAAAAATGTACAGTTCCCCTCTCCGGATCACTGTATGGAAGGCGGTCGATGCTTACTGGCATCCTCTCACGCCGGAACACGGCTTCCCATCGCTGATCTCATACATGGCCCAAGGCGCTCCCCCTCGGCCCGCCGCCTGCTGGCGGATCCCGTTTCCTCCTTTCTCAAAGTATGGTTTTCGTTACTGTTTGCGCAGGGCTTGAACAGTAACTGGTTTTTTCTGCCACCTGTTTCGGAAACACACTGCTCCTGACTTTTTAAGTCAGATGACAGCAAAACAGGGGACACCCCTAGCGGCACGTCCCCTGTAAAAATTCATATCATGACTTCCTACGGCGGCATTATCCGCATCAGGTTAAAGGGTCGAAGTTTGAGCACTTCCTCTCAGCCCGCCAACGAGCTCCCCTGTTTTTTGTAAGACTTATTATAGCGCATCTTTGAAAATTTGCAAGTAAAGAATTTTCTATTTTTCTTTTTCCTTCTTTATCCGCACATCCTGATCCATCTGCGCTTTCGCCTTTCTCGCAACCTTCCCAGCCGTACTCATCGTACTGCCCCGGACGATCATTCCATTCCCAAAACGCCTGCGGATATCGTCGAACGCCTCATCTGCTTTCTTCTGTTTTTCCCGCTCCTTGGGATTCTCAAACAGGGAGATCTGTCTGAAGTCATCCGTTGTAAGATCCGTCAACGCCATTCCAATCAGCCGCAAAGGCTCACACTTCCAACATTCATATAACAGCTTTTTCACCTGCGCAAAGATCTCCTCCGTCACGTCCGTGGGATCCTCAAACGCTCTCTGATGTGACCTCGTCTTAAAATCCAGTGTCCGATAGGTCACCGCCACACAGCTGCACTTTTTCCCATCTCTGCGCATCCTTGCAGCCACCACATCACACTGGGCAAGCAGAAGCGCCAGTGCCTGCTCATACGTCACAAGATCCTCTTCCACGGTCGTCTCCGCGCTGTAGCCTTTCGCTTCCTCCCGCTCCGCACGCACCGGGGAATCGTCGATGCCGTTGGCATACCGGTAAAGCTGATGCCCGGCCTTTTCTCCCAGGATCCGCTTAAGCTCAGCTTCCCCGCTCCGCGCCATATCTCCGATGCTCCTGATCCCTTCCTGTAAAAGTCTCTGCTCCGACGCCTTTCCAAGAAACAGAAGATCCCGCACCGGAAGTGACCACAGCTTTTCCGGGATCTCAGACGGAAACAATGTATGTACCTTATCCGGTTTTTCAAAATCCGATGCCATCTTCGCCAACAGCTTATTCGTTCCGATCCCGACATTCACCGTAAAGCCCAGCTCATCCCGGATCTTATCCTTGATCTCGTGGGCCACCGCCACCGGATCCGGATAGATCAGATGGGTACCGGTCATATCGAGAAACACCTCGTCGATCGAAAACGATTCCATCGCAGGCGCATAGGATGCGCAGATTTCCTTAAACGCCCGGGAACACCTCTGATACAGCGCAAAATCACCCGGTACGCACACGAGATCCGGACATTTCCGCAACGCCAGAGCCACAGGTTCCCCTGTCGTCACCCCATATTTTTTCGCCGGGATCGATTTCGCCACAACGATGCTGCGCCTTAACTTCGGATCCCCACCGATACAGGACGGGATCTCCCGAAGATCCGGCAGCCCCTCCTTTACGCGCTTCGCCGCCTCCCAGGAGAGGAAGGCGCTGTTCACATCCACATGAAATATCAACCGTTCCATACTGTTTTCCTCATACCAGAACTTTCCAGGACTTCCGTCTCCTCATTCGGTCAGGCACTGCAAAGGAAACCTTTCTATATCATGTCTCAGATCATCCTGCCGCACTGCCTGCTCACACGCTTTTTTCTCTCATGATCCAGAAAAACGTACATGTAAATATAATTCCCTTTACGATCGACGTGGACGTAAGTGCCCACCAGATTCCATCAAGCCCCATGATACCGCTAAGAACGATGGCAAGCGGTATTCTGGCCCCCGTGAGCACAATACTGATCACGCTGCAGAGTCTCGTTCTTCCGAGTCCCGACAGTGCTCCGATCGTCGTCAGCTCCACGCACATAAATGCCTCGCTGAATCCAATGATCACGAGATAGCCCACAGCTGTCGCAACCGCCTTCGGCTCATGAAAGAAGATATCCGCGATCGCATTTGGGAAACAGATAAATACGGCAGAGACCAGCACTCCCCAGATTCCGACCGTCCACAGGGATACCTGATATCCTTTCCGGACGCGTTCTCTCTCCCCGGCCCCATAGTTCTGGGCCACAAACGCGTTTAACGCAGCTGCAAAGCCATCAGCCGTATTCCAGGAGATCGATTCGATCTGACCGCCGACCCTCTGCGTTGCCACTGCCTCCGCACCGTATCCGGACACCATTCGCGTTAAGATCATGGAAATTCCGCAGTACGCCATGCCCTGAATCGCGGTTGGAATTCCGATCCTGCAGATCCCCCTTAAAAACTCAGCAGGGATCTTCGCAAAGAGCCGGGTTCCTTTTAACACATTCTCCTTCTTCCGCGCAATGATCCCAAGGATCATGATACTCATCACGATCGCCTGGGCCGTCACCGTAGCGATCGCTGCCCCAGTCACACCAAGTCTCGGAAATGGTCCCGGTCCGAGGATCAGGACCGGATCCAGGATCATGTTTGTCACAAGTCCGATAAGATTTGCCATAAACGGCGTTTTTGAGTCTCCCTGAGCCGTATAGAGTCCCGTGAGTGTCAATGTCAAAAATGAAAATACGATCAGTCCGCAGGCGATCTTTGTGTAAGCCAGCGCTGCCGCCTGGGCCTCCGCATCCTCAAGTCTGAAAAATCCCACCATCTGATTGACAAATATGAGACAGAAGACCGCATACGCGATTCCCATTGCCGCTGAAAGCTGCACTGCAGCCTGGGCAAATCCGTGGGCTTTTTCCCTGTCCCCTCGCCCGATACATTGTGCCACCTGAACCTGTCCGCCCATTCTCGCCATGGACGCCAGCCCCTGCGAAAGCCAGGTAAACATTCCCCCGACGCC
Organism: Pilosibacter fragilis; assembly: GCF_032490495.1. NCBI lineage: Bacteria > Bacillati > Bacillota > Clostridia > Eubacteriales > Clostridiaceae > Pilosibacter > Pilosibacter fragilis. Next base: position 217,772 of record NZ_JAVYJB010000006.1, read on the forward strand.
GACTCCCGCTACTGCCTTTGATCCCAGAAGGCCGATCCATGCCATGTCCGTAATGTTGTAAAGCGTCCCCAGAAATGCCGATGCCATGATCGGGACAGCGAGCTTCACCAGGGTCTTCATGATAGGTCCCTTTGTTAAATTTCCTTCCATACCCCAAATTCCCTCATTCGTTTTATTTTTCGCTGATCCAGTATCCCTATTATACATGGTTTCCTGCAGAATTTCATCTATAAAAATTTCATTACAATATCTCCGACAGCTGCCACAGCATCACCACCGAACAGCTTGACGCTCTCTGCGAGTTTCTCTGCAGCAGGAAAAAAGCCTCCAGTGACCTCTGATCCTCCAGCTGGAAGCCGACCGTATCCACACCCTGATCCCAGGACATTTAGTCCAGCAGCACGTCTTCCATCTCTTTCAGGCACAGCAGATGATCGTCAGCAAGTATGGCGTGCGGGAGGGGTATTTGTGTGAGGGGGTGCTGAAACATTAATAATGCCCGCAAAGCCTTATTTTACGCGGCAAAGTAACAGTGGAATATTTTTAGACAAAAGAAAACCCCTTCACCTAATTTGCCGCTAGGTAAAGTGGGCTGCCGAAAAAATTTTCATTTTTTAATATGGTAACGATAATTAGGAATTATGGGGTGGATATTTTGGTGTTATCCGCTGGGTTTAGATTGGCGAATTAAGGAATGGATAATCAAAGGTTATCCGTCGGAAATGAAATTGGTATGGAATGAATAATTTGGTGTTATCCATAGAATTAGCGGGAAACGGATAAATAATTAAAAGCAAAATTTGAAAGATAGTGCAGAAATTTTTATAGATATATTGGAGAAATAGAAAAATATGAAGAGAGAATGGGATGCTCTATGCACTTCACAAGCACAGTTTATTGAATATGTGGACAATAATTTAAAGCAATCTAATCACATTATATTTTATAACCATATAGGCCATTTTGGTTCAGAATATGCTCTTTCTTCGCGTTTCAATAAAGCAAAAATATTAAGTTTTAGCCAATTAAAACATAAAACAGGCAAAAATATACTTTTTCGGTTACTAAATATAGTTACAGCTATTGTTACTTTTATTTTAAATGAGACAAAAAAAGGAGATGCACGTACTACTATATCAACTATTCTTAGTAATATGGAAAATATTTATTGTTGTGGTCAAGCTTTTTTGTAACACTTGTGGCTAAAAAAATAGTGCTTATCAATTTATGCTGCCGTCCTTGCTTCATATGGGGTTCGATAACCATTATAACTGTGTGGACGAACATGATTATAATCAACGTATGATTACTTCCTATTAGGAACACTGTAAATACAAGGCTTTTCGGAGCCTACAAATCAGAAAAAATAATATTTGATCTATCACATTACGCAAAAAGCCGTCCGGCATGAAAAACGGGCGGCTTTTTTGCGTGGATAGACGGAAAGGAGGCACAAAAATAACTACAAAATTTTAGCGTTCAAATTTGTGCAACTTTAACGAAAAGGAGGATCGTAAATGGCCGATGAAAAACTGAACACAGGCCCTGCGGAGAATACTTCCCCGGAGGCCGCCGGGCCTATCACCACACCCGAACAGGCCGCAGCGTCTGAGCCCCGGCAGGAACAGACCGGGCCTGCCATACCTGAGTCCGGCGATGTGGTTGTGTCCTTTGACAAAATCAATGAGCTTATGGCGGAAAAGAGGCAGAATGCCCGCGCCGAAGTCGAAAAGGCGGAAACCCCCGAAACGCCAGAGGCGGCAGCCCCCGGAGAAACACCGCAGCCCGCCAATACGGAGGAACCGAAAAAGCCGCGCCGTGGCCGTCCGCCGAAAGCGGAAAAGGCTGCGACTGAAAATCAGAAAGCGGAGAAATCGGCTGGGGCCCGCAAGGGCCGCCCACCCAAGGCGGATAAGGCGGCCCCTGACAAGCCCAAGCCGTCCAAACGAGACAAAGTGTCCCGAAGTGATGGAAAGGCTCCGGATGCCAAGGAGCCCATTAAGCCCGCACAAGATACGGCACCGAAGGAGACTGTTGCGGAACAGACAGCTCCCGAGCCGACTACACCGCCCCGCCCGGTTGAGGAAGGCAAGCTGGTTTATCTGAAACTTTCCGAGGTTCATCCGTTTCACACATTCCGTCCGCACCCCTTTAAGGTACGGGACGATGCGAAGATGCAGGAAATCGTTGCTTCTATCCGCGTAAATGGTGTAATGGTTCCCGGTCTTGCCCGCCCGGAGAAAGATGGAAACGGCTATGAAATTGTAGCGGGTCATCGCCGTACCCACGGCAGTGAACTGGCCGGGTTGGATGAAATGCCCTTTATCGTCCGTGAAATGACCGACCACGAAGCGGTTCAGGCCATGAAGGACAGCAACAAGCAGAGGGATCAGACGCTCCCCAGCGAACTGGCCGCCCTGCTGGAGCTGGAAGTGGAGGACATCAAGCACCAGGGCGGGCGGCTGAAAGGCGTTGCGGAAGGCGATGTCGGGAAACGCTCGGTTGAGATTGTGGGCGAGGCGCATGAAATGAACTATAAAAAGGTCATGCGCTACTTGCGGCTCAACTCCCTTGTGCCGGAGCTTCTGGACAAGGTAGACGATAAAAAGATGGGCTTCATGCCTGCCGTGGAGCTGTCCTACATCAAACCGAAAAATCAGAGGCTTATCGCTGTTTCCATTGACGGGGAGCAGGCATCGCCCTCACTGGCCCAGGCTAAACGGCTCCGGGAGCTGGATAAGGAAGGCAAACTCAATGGCGATGTCATTGACGGTATCTTATCAGAACAGAAAAAGGAGGATCGAGGCGTGATTATTTCTACTGCGGAACTGGAAAAGTATTTTGGCAAGGAGGTCACTCCCGCCAAAATGAAAGAACAGATTATGTCCCTGCTGGATGACTGGAAAGAAAAACAGCCGCCGGAGCTGGCAAAAGCCCCGAAAAAGCAGGAACTTGACAAGTAACAACTTCGAGACACTTTGTCCCGAGGGCCCCGCCCTCGCGCAGAGGCTCTGGTGGTATATATACCCGTCGCCGCCTGTTTTTTAGTACAGCCGGGAGTGGGCCGTCAAGGGTGCAGCGCACCGCCGTTTTCGGCGGCTCGCCCTTGACGGTCTGCCCCGGCTGTGCTATTTCCCCGGCAAGCGGCGGGGGTATATCCTCCAGAGCCGCCCCCTTTCCCAAGACTGGGAAAGGGCGTGGGGTTTGGGTTGAACTTTCTTATTAAAATATCGGAGGTATGAACGATGAAACGACCCCTTGCTTATATCACCGCTGCATGGCTCGGCGGCGATAGCGAAAACGCAGAACTGGCGGCGCAGTATTGCCGCACCGTGTATGAGGCAGGCTTTTCTCCTATTTGCCCGCCCCTGTACTTGCCCTTGTTTCTCAATGATGCTGTTCCCGAGGAGCATAAAAGCGGCATCGACATGAGCCGTGACCTGCTCCGCCGTTCTCATGTGCTGGTTGTTTGCGGGCACAGTATGACCGAAGCCATGAAAAATGATATTGCCGTGGCCCAGCGGCTGGGAATTACGGCAACAACCCTTGAGGGCATCCTGACCGTCAAGGGACAGGGCCGCCGCTAATGGCAACCCTGTTTGAAGCCTACGTTACCAACGTCGGAAAGTACAGCGAGGGCCAGCTTGTGGGTGAAACACTGAAATTTCCCACAACCGCCCAGGAGGTGGAGGCTCTCTTGAAACGGATCGGCGTGGATGGCGTCCGCTATCAGGAAATTTTTATTACCTCTTTCGATGGGGATGTGCTGGGGCTCTATGACCATTTGAGCGAGTATGAAAATCTGGACGAGCTTAATCATCTGGCCTGCCTGCTTTCCGGGCTTACCTCATCGGAGCTGGAAACACTGGAGGCCGTCCTCGACAGCGGCGATCACTGTTCTTCGGTGCGGGACATCATCAATCTGACACAAAATCTGGACTGTTACGGCTTTTACCCCGGCGTATCCGATGAGGAAACGCTGGGGCGTATTTATGTGGACGATCTGGAAATGTTGGATGTGCCGGATCAGGTAAAACCGTATTTCGATTATGAGGCGTATGGCCGGGATGCCTGCATCCACGAAAACGGCCATTTTGCCCCGGGCGGCTATGTTGTCAAAGAAAGCGATCATTTCGTGGAAGTGTATCACGGCTTGCAGGATATTCCCAAGGAGCATAAGGTATTCTCTTTCCCGAAGCTCTCTATCCGGGAGCAAATGGCCGCTTATCAGGAAATCATAGACGGTTCTTCTTTGGAGGGCTACCGTCAAATGCAGAAAAAAGACCGTGGGGATCGATGATGGCACTTCGAGACAAATTGTCCCAAGGAAGGAGGCGGTGTAACTGATTGATGAAGATATTTCCCGGCGCACGATAGCCATATCCGTAAAAACAACCAAGCTGACGGCGCGGGGACTGGCGTATGTGCTGGGCATGGTGGGCCGGAAGATCCGCAAGGCATACCGTGGGCGGCAAGTACCGCATGGAAAACAAAGTGTGCGAAAGCTCATGGCCCACGGTACAGCCACCAACAGCATTGAGCTATCCGGGGATGCCAAGTCCTTTGACCGCGTGGCCCGGAAATGGAATGTAGACTATGCGTTCTATAAAACCGGGCCGGACAAATACCTGCTGTTTTTCAAGGCTGGACAGGCAGACGCAATGACCGCCTGCTTTTCTGAGTATTCCCGGAAGGTGTTAAGCAAAGCAAAATCGAACCGTGTTCCCCTCCGGGAACAACTGCAACAGGCGGCAGATCAGCTTTCCAAAGAAAAGCCGAAGCAGAAAGAACGTGCAAAGGAGGTGGCCCATGAGGACAGATAAGATCAGAAAATATCTCATTCCGAACATTCCCTATCTGTTCATCCTGTGGGCGTTCCTCAAGCTGGGAACGGCCTACCGGCTGGCAGCGGGTAACGATTTTGCACATAAGCTCATCGGACTGGGCCAGACGATTGGCCCGGCCTTTGCTGACTTTGCACCCGGTCTTGCCCCGCTGGATTGGCTTGTCGGTATTGTAGGCGCAGTTGGTTTCCGGCTGCTGATCTATTTCAAAAGCAAGAACGCTAAGAAGTTTCGGCGGGATGCAGAATACGGCAGCGCTCGATGGGGAACGGAAAAAGACATCAAACCGTTTGTCGATCCGAAGTTTGAAAACAACGTGATTTTGACCGGGACGGAGTTTCTCACGATGAACACCCGCCCTAAAATCCCCGCAAATGCCCGAAACCTGAATTGCTGCATTATCGGCTCATCCGGCTCCGGCAAAACCCGCTTCTGGCTCACGCCCCAGCTTTTACAGGCTCATTCCTCTTATGTGGTGGTCGATCCCAAAGGCGGTGTGCTGGGACAGGTCGGAGCTTTCCTGCAAAAACGCGGGTACAAAATCAAGGTATTCAACAGCATAGATTTTTCAAAATCCATGCACTATAACCCGCTGGCGTATATCCGCAACGAGGCCGATATTCTGAAATTCGTGGATGCCCTGATTTCCAACACCAAGGGCGAAGGCAAGGAAGGCGATCCATTCTGGACGAAATCGGAAACGCTTTTATACTGCGCCCTGATTGCCTACATCATTTTCGAGGGGCCTGCCGAGGATCGGAACATGAATACCCTTGTGGATATGATTTCCGGCATGGAGGTCAAGGAGGATGACGAGGACTTTATGAACGCGGTGGACTATATGTTTGCCGGGCTTGAAAAGCGCAAGCCGGATTGCTTTGCGGTCAAACAGTATAAAAAGTACAAATTGGCCAGCGGCAAGACGGCAAAAAGCATTTTAATTTCCTGCGGTGCGCGGCTGGCTCCCTTTGACATCCCGCAGCTTCGTGAAGTCATGGCCTATGACGAATTGGAGCTTGACCGCATCGGAGATCGGAAAACGGCGGTATTCTTCATCATTTCCGATACCACGCAGACCTACAACTTTTTAGTGGCACTTGCATTTTCGCAGATGTTCAACCTCCTGTGTGAACGGGCGGACAATGTTCACGGTGGCCGCCTGCCGCACCATGTACGGGTGCTGTGGGACGAGGCAGCCAACACGGGACAGGTGCCCCAGCTCGAAAAGCTGGTCGCGGTTATCCGCTCCCGCGAGGTGAGTCTTTGCCTGCTGTATCAGCAGTTGGCACAGTGCAAGGCCATTTACGATAAGCACGCCGAGACAATCCTCGGCAACATGGACAGCGTGGTGTTCCTTGGTGGCCGCGAAGCCAGCACCATCAAGGAAATATCCGAGAACTGGCTGGGAAAAGCCACAATCAGTATGCAGACCGACAGCCGCTCCCGTGGTCAGTCGGAAAGCTACAGTCAAAATACCCAGCGGCTGGGCCGGGAACTGATGACCCCAGCCGAACTTGCAACCATGCCGGGAGATAAATGTATTTTGCAGCTTCGGGGCCTGCCCCCGTTCTTCTCTCCCAAGTATGATCTGAAACGGCATCCGAACTACCGCTATACGGCGGAGGCCGATAAACAGAAAAACGCTTTTGACCTCGACAGGCTCATTAACCGCCGCAGGCGGCCCGGTCTGAACGAGGCGTGTACGATGTATGAGGTGACTGTGCCGGACGATGCACTCACGGAAGAGGACGAGGACATCCTCAACTATGATGACATCGACGATCCAGACGCCTTTGCATAAATGCTTCGAGACAAAGTGTCCCGAAGTTTGTAACCTGCCGCCTGCATGGGCGGCTTTTTTGTTACCGGGAAAATCCCGGAGAAATGGAGGCTTATATGGCATTTTTCTCATCTGCAATCGACACTTTACAGACCCTCGTTATTGCTCTCGGTGCTGGCCTTGGCGTGTGGGGCGTGGTTAATCTGCTGGAGGGCTACGGCTCGGATAACCCGGGCTCCAAGTCCCAGGGCATGAAGCAGTTTATGGCGAAGTAGATGTAACAAAATCAAGAAAGGAAAAGCACAATCCAGACGGAACCAGCGGTACGGTCAAGAAATATTGTGGAAACACAAGGTTTCTGCTATAATGATGGAGAACACTTGGTAATAGAGAAGGAGGCGGGAGCCTATGCACATTAGCTATCAGCCGCTATGGGACACCCTGAAAGAGCGCGGCATGAGGAAAGAGGATTTGCGGCTGGCCGCCGGTCTTACCACCAATATGATCGCCAACATGGGCAAGGGGGAGCATATCAGCATGAAAACGCTGCTGCGTATCTGCGGAACGCTGGACTGCGACATTTCCGATGTAATTGCTTTGGAGCGGGACGAGGCCCCGGAGCTGGGGCGGCGCGGTAACTCCGGGCCAGCCTGACCCGAAGCGGCCAGCCATAGACGCACCCCCTGCTGGGACACTTTGTCCCAAAGCTGGAGGCATGACCGCCCACCCCAAACCTCTGGACACTTTGTCCCGCCAGCGGGCGGCGGCAACAGAATACAGATCCACCCAAGCAGGAAACTTCGGTTCCCTGCTTTTTTATTTCCACCCCCTGCGCCGGAAATTCATGCCGGAGTGCTTGATAAGCGGGGACTTGCGGAACAGCTTTTTCAAGGTGGTGCGTTCTTCTTCCGAGAGCCGCTTATATTTGAGCTGGAACGCCTTGCAGAACAGCTCCGTAAATTGCTGCACCCTGTCCCCCGGCGATTGCATGGCCTTTTGGACTTCCCGGATCAGCTCATCGGCGGGCGTGGTATCCGGGGCGCTTTCGCTGTCATTCTCATGGGCTTTGCGAATGTCTTGCAGAATGGCGTCCCATGTTTTGTGCGTCACATGGCAGAAAAAATCTTCCTCTTGTATCTGTCCGGCTTCCAAGATTTTCAGATAGCGGTCTGCGGCGGCTTCGGGATGGGCTTCCAGTATCATAGCCCGCACAGCGGCCAAAGCGGTGTTCATATCGTGAAAGCGCATGGTCGCCATCCCATCCACATAAATTTCCGCGTCTGCCAGCAGCTCCGCAAATTTGTCATGGGCGACGATCTCACACAGCAGCCGGTTATTGACCCGCCCGCTTTTCAGGAGGGCCACCGCTTCATCCGTCAGGTGCAGCTCCGCAAGGGGCGTGTTTTCATGCGCTCGGTTGTCGGTCAGACCCAGCAGGTAGTCCACCGTCACCTGATAAAATCCGGCCAGTTTTAGGAGGCTGCCATGGTTGATCTCCTTGTCCTCGTCATTCTCATAGCTGCCGAGGGCGGATTTTGAAAGGCCGACCTGTTCCGCCAGTTCTTCCAGCTTCAAGCCTTTCTCCACCCTTAAATCCTTCAACCGTTCCTGTACGGAAATGCGGGTTTTCATATCGCCACCCCTTCCTGCGCCTGTGCGCCGCCGTTTTCTTCCATTATAGCATACCATTCCGCAATCGTGGAATTTTTCGTTTTTGGAGTCGATTTCCTACTTTATGGACATACGGGCGGGGGGACAAAAATGGTCTATGATATGGGTAGTTCATCGATGGATCAAATCCAATCGAATGACCGGCCTGTATGGGATATGCCCCCCGGCGATGTAGCGCGGCGACCTGCGGCGAGGAAGTGGAGGAACCTTGACCGCAGCGAGCGTACCAACGGGGGCGAAACGCCGCTGAAAAAGCCAGGGGCAGGAACGACATTAGGGAGAACCGGCAAATATGGACACCGAATTGATACCGAAACACAACAATCCGATAGGGCATAGTTTACCCTATCCGTACTACTGCGGGGGATTTCAGAACGGCTCTACGGCTGTTTTTTCCTTGAAAATCGCCCCGAAATGCAACACAAAAACCTGCTGTCCGTCCACTCAGGCTGTTACGGCTGAAATGGGCGGATTTTTTGATGAAGGAGCCAATATGCCAAGAATGTCAAAAAAGAGGAAGCTGGAGCTATCCTTTTTCCTCAACGAGCGCGGGCGGGTGGCGTACAACAGCCTTTGCCGGAAATGCCGCCACGCCTGCAAACAGAGCTTCCGGGCCATTGTGATCCTCTGCCCCCACTACCATTCCAAGCGGGCCAAGGGAAAGGAGGACACCTGAATGAATACGGAATTTATGACCGCCGACACCAACCTGCCGCCCTGTCTGCCCCTGCCGGGGGCCATGCTGGGGCTGCCGGTGAGCAGCACCGCCAAGGTTATGTATGCCCGTCTGCTGGGGGAGATTTATACGGCGGGGACGGAGGACATCAACGGAATTTTATTTGTTCAATTTCCCATTGTGGAACTGGCGGCGGCGCTGGGGCGCAGCGCGCAGACTTGCAAGCGAACCTTGCGGGAATTGGAGGACGCCGGATTGCTCCTACGGGTGCGCCGGGAGATTGGAGCGCCGAACCGGATTTATGTCCTCATTCCAAGAAGCTAAACCGTTGAAAAACAGAAGAATAAGCCGCCCAAAACCGTTTTACAAAAGATCTCAGGTTTGTTATAATAAACACATGAAATTGAGCGTTTAATTAAAACATTTCAATGTACGGGAGGGTTCATAATGTGGATATTTATTTTAGTGGCAGTCATCGCAGTACTACTCATTCTTTACATTAAATTCTATAACCGTTTGCGGCGGCTTTCCGTCAAGGTGCAGGAAGGCAGCGCAGGCATTGATGTTGCTTTGGAGAAACGCTACGATATGCTGTCAGAAGAAATTGAAGCAGTAAAAAAGTATCTGGCACATGAGTATCAAATCTACACAGAAGTCACATCTACCCGCGCGGGAAAAAAACTGAACGAAAGCATATTTCAGGAAAAGAAACAACTGTCTGAGGAAGCGGTCAAAGCAATCAGCGAGACGATTACCGAACAGCAAAAGCAGATGGAAACAATCCGACAGCAGTTGGATCAGCAGCGAGGGCAAGATAACTCTCTTGGAGCGGAAACACCGGGTATGGGAGGCGACGGGCTGATCGGACATCAGGTAAGTCTGGATCGGAAACTTGGCTTGCTTGCTTCCGCCCAGCAGGGACTCACCGGGGTCAACTCTGCCATCAATGCACTGGCTGAGCAATACCCAACTCTTTATTCCTATGCGTCCATGCAGCATTTTCAGCAGGATATTTTTGACGCAGAAGAACACTTACAAGCGGCGAGACGGTTGTACAACTCTAATGTATCTTTGTATAACCAGAGAATTAACACATTTCCTTATCTGCTTTTAGCAAAACTTCATGGTATGAAAGAAGCGAAGTTTTATACTGTGGAAGAAAAGAAAAAAGACTTTAAGGTGCAGTTTTGAGAAGAAAGGAAAAAAGATGTATGAAAATGGTGGAACAAAATATCAGCGGTGTCAAGCTGGAACAGTTGCGGCAGAACGCTGTTAAAAAGCATAAGATTCTGCGGAAGCTGCTCCCGGTGTGCCTGATTTTATTTATAGGATTGACACTGGTAAAAAACCGATTTTTGTTTGTCTCCATCAGCGAATATGGCTTTGGAGACCCAGCAACTCAGGGGGCCTTTTGGGGTCTGATCGGAGGCATGATGCTCAGTGTGATTTTTGCGGGTGCTGTTTTTGTTTTTTACTATATGCTGGTCTATAAAAAAGCTTATGACCTCTTTTGTATCAATTTCAAAAACAAATATGTGTTGGACACTCTCCGACAACTGCCGGATTTTTCCGAACTGCGCTACAATGCCGGAGGCGGTCTTTCTTATGAGGAAATGAACCGTTTAAAGTTAATCCCCGGAGGCCAGTCGGTCTTTTATCAATCGTCGGATGAACTGTCCGGCAAGTTGGATGGAGTCCCCTTCCGGGCTGTCAATGTCTGCACTGGCGAAAAAGCTTCCGCAAGAAGTTCTACCCCCAAAATTCTATTTGAGGGACAGGTTATTGTTTTTTCCTATTTTGATAATCGGAAGATCAGTGAGGGTTTTGTTCAGGTGTTTTCCAAAAAAGCTCTGTCTAAACTCAGGGAAACCAGAGTCCCGTTGCCAATTCAGACAGAAAACAGTGTATTCAATGAAAATTTTGCGGTGTTTGCAGAGAACGAGCAGAATGCTTTTTACATCCTGACACCCCAGGTGATGGAGCAGATTACAGCTTTTCAGGAAGCTATGGAAGGAAACGTTTATCTTTCCTTTTCTGAAAAATCCCTGTATGTAACTTGCAGCCAGCTTCGCAATCCTTTTCATATTTACATAGATATTCCTGTTGAAGAACAGCGTCAAAAGATTGCCGGCGATACGGCGATTCTCCGCAGCGCAAAGGAAATTCTCATTAGAGCCGGACAAAGCAGTCCGAAATAAGAAGTCAGTCCCTGAAAGGAGGTAGGTATCATATGGGATGTACGATTGTGTTCGTTATCCTGCTTGTTATTGGAATAGGCATCCTCTGCTTTTTGACGGGGGATATGACGGCTTTTATCGCCCTGGCTGCTACTTTAGTCATAGGGCTTGGTCTTGCCGGTATTCTGTATCATATCTATAAATCGAAGCAAAGACGGATGGAGAAGTATAATCCCCTATCCCCTACATTGCGCTGGATGAATGCCGCAGGGTCGATCCTGATTGCCGCAAGTCAACATACAAATTTTCATCTACTGGCTGGCTGGCGGTACAATAACGAATTTGACCGGGAAAGTATTAAAACAATGCTGTGGGATTATTGGGGCATTCAAGGACATGAGACAGCTATAAAGGAAATGCGCAGCCTGATCGACGAGGGAATGCGTGCCAGCTATCGGAGGAAAATGGAACTCTTGTCGCATAAATATAAGGATGCTACAGAAGTCCAGCTCATTGAGGAGGCCCGCAAAACTAATCCAAAAGCCGATGAAGCTAGCTATCTGCCGAAAATGCTGACAGCATGGCGGCGTTATGGGGAAAATGCCCTGTTAGGCTGGGATATGGGACGCTGCGCATATATCACGCAATGTTGCTATCTGGCAGGCTACATCAATATGAAGGAAATGTTGGATTTGTGTGTAGATGCCGGGACAAAGGCGCAGGCTTTTTTTCAGAACTGGGAAGAAATGATGGAGAGCTATCTGCTGGGCGGCCAGTTCTGGCAGCATGAGGATAAGAATGACCCAAAATCCATGACGGCAGAACGATGGAAGCTATATGAACAGCTCTGGCAGGGAAAAAAGCCGTTTCAGGGTTCTCCATACCTCGCTGTCCCATTCGACCAGCCTCTTTCCAAAGAGGTCATCACCAACGAATACGGCATTCTGCCGGAATACCAGAAATATTATAATTATGGATAGATAGCCTCTGGTACAGAGTAGGCATTGACAAAAGCACTTACAAATACTGAGGTAATGCTAATTTGATTATTTAGTCATTGAAAAATCCCTTTAGGAACTAAAGGGCGCACTTCTATACATACCCTACCGGCTATGTATTCGTGCGCTCTGCGAGGCAAAGCGGCGGATTGCCAAATGGAGCAATCTGCCGTTTCTGCGTCACTGCGTTCCGTCCAAGGGGCTGCACCCCTTGCGGCGCTTTGCGCCTATCCCTGCCTGCCCCCAAAAGGGGGACACCCGCCCTGCGTCTGTCCCCCTTCCGAGGGCCTTACAACCGAACACCGACACCCTGACCGCTCACCGGGAACGCCCCGGAGGACGGTCATTTTTTCACCCATTTTTAGTAAAGGAGGGCAACACCATGAGCAAAGAATTAGATGAACTTCGGCAGGAGTACGCCGAGAACGAAGCCAAGCTGCGCCAGTACCAGAACCGGGTCAAACGGCTGGAACAGCGCAGGCAGTATTATGAAAAGGGTGAGCGCCAGAAACGCGCCCACCGGCTCATTACCAGAGGGGCCGCCGTGGAGAGTGTGGCCCCGGAGGTCAGGCCCCTGTCCGAGCAGGGCTTCTATGCCCTTGCCGAGTATATCTTCTCCATGCCGGAGGTGCGGGCCGCTGTCCATGCCGCCGCCCAGCGGGAGGGCGAGTAAATGGCCCTGTTCCATTTGAGCGTCACGCAGGTCAAACGGAGCGAGGGACAGTCGGCCATCGCGTCGGCAGCCTACCGCGCCGGGGAGCGGCTTTACAGTGAACGCTACGGCGAGTACAGCGACTACACCCGCAAGGGCGGCGTGATCTGCTCCGACATTCTCCTGCCCCCGCAGGCCCCGCCCGAATACCAAGACCGCCAGACCCTGTGGAACGCCGTAGAGGAAGTGGAGCGCCACAAGGACGCCCAGCTTGCGTACAGCTTTGATATTGCCTTGCAGAACGAGTTTTCTTTGGAGGAAAACATCGCCCTCGCAAGGCAGTTTTTGTTGGAGCAGTTTGTCAGCCGGGGCATGGTGGTGGACTTTGCCGTACACCAGCCCGACAAGGAGGATGGTGGCATACCCAACCCCCACTTCCATGTGCTTTGCCCCATCCGGCCTATCCGGGAGGATGGCAAGTGGGGCTTCAAGCAGCGGCGCGTCTACCGTCTGGACGAGGACGGCAACCGCATACTGGACAGCAAGGGCAAGCCCCTCTTTGACGCGGTTCCCACCACCGACTGGGGCAGCCCGGAAACGCTGGAACACTGGCGGGAGGCGTGGGCCGGAATGTGCAACGCCAAGTTTGCAGAAAAGGGCCTGACCTGCCGGATCGACCACCGCTCCTATCTGCGGCAAGGGCTTGACCTGCTCCCCACCGTCCACGAGGGGCCAGCGGTGCGCCAGATGGAGGCGCGGGGGATCGCCACCGACAAGGGCGACCTCAACCGCTGGATCAGGGCCACCAACGCCCTCTTGAACGATTTGAAGCGGAGGATCGCCGCCCTGTTTGGCTGGCTGAACGAGGTGCGGGAGGAACTTTCCAAGCCACAGGCCCCCGCCCTTGCCGATCTGCTGGGGGCCTACTACGGGACGAGAAACGCGGGGGCGTGGAGCAATAGGGGCAAGGTGGGCAATCTCCAAAGGTTTGCCGATACCGTGAACTATCTGACCGGGCAGAAGCTCTACACCGTGGACGATTTGGAGGCCCGCGTCACTTCCCACAATGAGCGGATCGAGGAACTAAAGGCCAGCATGAACAGCAAGCAGACCCGCATGAAGGAGCTGCAAGCCCTGCTGGAACAGGCGGGACGCTACCGGGAGCTGAAACCCATCCACGACCAGATGAACGCCATCCACCGGCAGGGCCAGCGGGAGAAATTCAAGGCCGCCCACGAGGGGGAGCTGCGGCAGTTTTACATGGCCCGCCGCAAGCTGAAAGACCACTTCACCCCGGAGGGCAGGCTGCCCCTTACCAAGTGGAAAACGGAGTACGGCAAGCTGCAACAGGCATACCAAGAGGCATACGCCAAGTACACGCCCATCCGGGAGGACTTGATGAAGCTGTACCAAGTGAAATCCGTGGTGGACAGCGCGAGCCGCCAGCAGGAGCAGGCTCACACCCAGCGCCGGGACAGGGATATGGATCGGTAAGGGACTTCCCATTTCCCGCCGCCAGTGGTAAAATGAAATCAGTTTTACGGGCCACCAGCTATGGGACAAAGTGTCCCATAGCTGGGGGCATGATCGCCCCGCCCAACTTCTGGACACTTTGTCCAGCCAGCGGATAAGAAATGGCTAACGCATGACCATAAGAGACAGGGGGATTTGTAATGAGCGGAAAGAAGAACAAAAGACTTTTAGGAGTTATTTCTATTTTCCTGTGGGCTGTTATTCTAACGATTGTATTACGCTCGTATTTGGAGAAAACAGGATATACCCTGCCTGTTTTCTGGATTGTCATTCTGGCCTGTGCCGCCGCCTTCCTCGGCTGGTGGGTTTATATGAGTGTGCGGATCAACCATCTCATAAAGAGACTTGACGCAGCAGGTTTTCAATATCAAACCACCCATGATGAAAAAGCCTATCTGACAGAATTAGATGAATGTGCGAAAATGCCCGGAGCAGAAAAAATCACGCTTTCCAAAATGCCAGCAAAAGATTATTTAACCATTCTGAAAATCAGGACGCTGCGGGAGGCCGGACGGACAGCTGAAGCAAGCACTCTGCTGGAAACGGCCCGGCCAGAAATCACAAATGACAGGGCGAGACAGCTATTAAAAGCGGAAGAAGAACAACTACCATAAGCCAAGCACAGTCTTTCAGGAGGGATAGGTGATGACAAAAAGAGGAAAAAGACGGCTCGTGATATTTTTGTGCGCGGCGGTTATTCTTGTGGCGGCGGGGATCGTCTGGGTCAAGCTGCACCCGCCCCGTCCACTCCATGAGCAGATCGCAGATTATATGTACCATTCCCGCACAGACCCAAAGCTGGAATACCTCGTTGAGAAATATGGTGATGAATTTGTGGCAACAGAGTACGGAAGTATTCAATCTACACGATTTTCAGATTTTTATGTAAATGTAGAATGGTATGAAGAAGAAAAAACCTACAAAGACGATTACATCGTTTATTTGAGAAAGCAAGAATTAGAAAGTATCTTAATCCCCATAGCAGAACCTATCTTTGGTAAGTGCAAATTATTTGTTATTAGCTATGGCGATTGTCCATCGAATTATGGGAAAGATACATCCGCGCTGGAACTACTGGGCGCATCAGAAGAATACCCGCTTGTTCAAGTTTGTGTTTATACAACAAAAGACGCCAATCAAAGGGACGAGGATATGCAGAAATGGACAGAGGCGCTTCAAGAGCGCAGGTATTTTGTCTGTGCAAATATCGATTATCTTTCCAGCGAAACTTACGACAAAGTAGAGCAAAAGAGTTATCAGTACATAAATGGAGACGATGACTACATATGTCGTGGCAGCGCATTCATTTCTCCCGATAATTTTAAATGGCGTTTTGGCGGATGGGAGGAAAAAAATGACTGATGGTACACCGTTCCAACTTCTGGACACTTTGGTCAGCCAAAAACGGAAAACCAAACACCACCCACTAAGGCGCGGCTTGCTGGCCGCACCTTTCCTATGTGAAAATTGAATATGGAACCCAACAACCGGCGCTTGCCATTTTCCTTGTGAGAATGACAGGCGCTTTTCTTATGTTCAGGAGGATTTCATCGAATGTATTTGAAGCTGTCAAGCAGTCTGTCACCACCCGGCAGGCCGCCGAGCGTTATGGTGTCCGGGTGGGCCGGAACGGGATGTGCCGCTGCCCCTTCCTTGACGATAAGACCCCCAGCATGAAGGCTGACCGGCGCTTTCACTGTTTCGGCTGCGGCGCGGACGGGGATGCGATCGACTTTGTTTCCCGTCTGGAAGCTGTCAGCCCCAAGGAAGCCGCCCTCATGCTGGCACAGGCGTTTTCCGTCCCTTATGAGGACAAGGAGCTGCCCAGCCACAGGAAACCACCGCAGGAAACCCCGGAACAAAGTTTTAAGCGTATGGAGCGGCATTGTTTCCGGGTACTGTGCGACTACCGAAACCTGCTTCGCCGCTGGAAGGAGGACTGTGCCCCCAAGACCCCAGAGGACGATTGGAACCCTTTGTTTGTGGAAGCCCTGCAAAAGCAGGACTATGTGGACTATCTGCTGGACACGCTGCTCTCCCCGGACATGGAGGAACGGGCGGCGCTGATCGCCAGCTATGGAAAGGAAGTGAGAAGCATTGAGCGAAGAATGGCAGAACTTGAAGCCGGAGCTGCGGCAGGCCGTGACGGACGCCATACAAGAAGCGCCGCCGCCCCGGAGCGTTGAGGAAGTCAAAGCCATGCTGGAAAGCACCGAGAAAGGCGGTGTGCGGAACAGTATTCAAAACTGCCTGACCGTCTTTCAGCATGACCCCGTTTTATCCGGGGCGCTGGCAAAGAACCTGCTGACCGAGCGTATAGACCTGCTGCGGCCCATCGGCAGGAAGCACCGGCCCGGCAGCCGCGCCCTGACCGACACGGACATGAAGTATATCCGGCTGTATCTGGAAAAGACCTACGGCCTGACCAGCGAGAAAAAGATCGCGGACGCCGCCGACCTTGCGGCAGACGCCAACCGCTACCACCCCATCCGGGACTACCTGAACGGCCTGACCTGGGACAGAACCGAGCGAATCCGCTTTTGCCTGCGCCACTTTTTAGGAGCCGACAGCGACCAGTACACCTATGAAGCCCTGCGGCTGTTCCTGCTGGGAGCCATCCACCGGGCATTCTGCCCCGGCTGTAAATTTGAAGTCATGCTCTGTCTGGTGGGCGGTCAGGGAGCCGGGAAATCCACCTTTTTCCGGCTGCTGGCCGTGAAGGACGAGTGGTTTTCCGATGACCTTCGCAAGCTGGACGATGACAATGTGTACCGCAAGCTGCAAGGCCACTGGATTATTGAGATGTCGGAGATGATCGCCACCGCCAACGCCAAGAGCATTGAGGAAATCAAGTCTTTTTTGAGCCGACAGAAGGAGGTCTATAAAATCCCATACGAAACCCACCCGGAGGACAGGCTGCGGCAATGCGTGTTCGGAGGAACTTCCAACGCCCTGGACTTCCTGCCCCTTGACCGCTCCGGCAACCGCCGCTTTATCCCGGTCATGGTGTACCCGGAGCAAGCCGAGGTTCACATTTTGGAGGACGAAGCTGCTTCCAGAGCCTACATCGAACAGGTGTGGGCCGAGGCCATGACCATCTACCGCAGCGGGGATTTTAAACTGTCTTTCAGCCCTGAAATGGTGCGCTATCTCAAAGAACACCAGCGGGACTTTATGCCGGAGGACACCAAGGCCGGGATGATCCAAGCCTACCTTGACCGCTACACCGGCAGCGCGGTGTGTTCCAAGCAGCTTTACAAGGAGGCGTTGAACCACCCCTATGACGAGCCGAAACAATGGGAAATCCGGGAGGTCAACGACATTATGAACCATTGTGTCACGGGCTGGCGCTACTTCTCCAATCCCCGGATATTTGAGGGCTACGGCAGGCAGAAGGGCTGGGAACGCGAAGCCCCGGCAACGGGCTTTGACAACGGGGCCGAAAAAACCCCGGAGGGCTTTATGGAAGTCACAGAGCAGATGGAGCTGCCATTTTGAAAAATCCGGGGAAAAACCAGCCGATTGCCGACCCGGTTGCTATCCCGTTGCCGGGCCAGTTGCCGGGAAATAGCCTGTCACTACGGGCTTTTCTCCCCTCTGACAACCAAAACAACCAAAAAATAAAAGAAAAAGTAAATAGTAACCCAACCGCCAGACAGAGATAGTTTGCAAGGTTTTTTGAAGCCCGTTGCCGGACTTCGTTGCCAGCCCTCTCCTTGTCTGGCTATTCTATTATGGAGGATAACTGCCTATGGCAAAAACCAAAACAGAAATTCATGTGACCACAGTATTTGACGGTGAACTGGACGCTGCCGATGTATTTGTAAGCCTGATCGCACAGAAATACGGGCAGGACACCGGGAAAAGAAATCTTGCGAAAAAGCAAGAAACCGAGTATAATAAAGATAAGGTTCAGAAGAACCGTGTTCCGTCTGGATTGTGCGGGTAAACGGTTATGATGAACGGATATGAATATACAGGCATAAATGCAATTCTGGCGGGCAGCTTCCGGGCGGCCATCTATTGCAGGCTTTCCAAGGACGATGATCTGGACGGGGAGAGCGCCAGCATTGCCAACCAGCGGGATATGCTGGAACACTACTGCGAAAAGCAGGGATGGGAGGTTGTGGAAGTTTATCAGGACGATGGCTACACGGGGCTGAACATGGAGCGCCCCGACCTGAAACGGATGATAAAGGCCATCGAGCGCAGGCAGGTTAACCTTGTCATTACCAAAGACCTCTCCCGGCTGGGCCGGAACTACTTGCAGACAGGCTATCTCATTGAGGACTTCTTCCCCCGGAACGGTGTGCGCTACATCGCCATGAATGACGGGATCGACACCTTGCGGGAGAACAACGACATTGCGCCGTTCAAAAATATCCTGAATGAGATGTACAGCAAGGATATTTCCAAGAAGGTACATTCTTCCTACCTGCTGAAAGCACAGAAGGGCGAATTTACCGGCTGTGTGGCCCCCTTCGGCTATCGGAAAGACCCGGAGGACAAAAACCACCTGCTGGTGGACGAGGAAACGGCCCCCATTGTCCGGCAAATCTTCCTTTGGGCGCTGGAAGGACACGGCCCCAACTTCATCCGGCGCAGGCTGGAAGAACAGAAGGTGCCTTGCCCTACATGGTGGAACCGGGAACGGGGCTTCCGCAATGTCCGCACCAAATGGGAAAAGAAAGACCCGGAAAACGGGCGGTATATGTGGGACTTCTCTGTGATAAAAGACATCCTGATGAATCCCGTTTATACTGGGGCGATAGCTTCCCAAAAGAAGGACTACCGCTTCAAAATTGGAACCATTGGCGAGAAGAAGCCGCAGGACTGGATTGTGGTGGAGGAACGGCACGAACCGTTGATTGACAGCAAAAGTTTTGCCATCGTGCAGGACAAGCTGAAATCCCGCCAGCGCCCTCGGCAGGACGGGGAAACCAGCCTGTTTGCCGGGCTTATCAAGTGCGGCGAGTGCGGCAAGTCGTTGACCATCCGCACCACCCACGCCAAGCACCCGCAGCAGATTTACGCCTGTAAGACCTATGGGGCGTTTGGCAAGAACCATTGCACCCAGCACCGGGTAGAGTATGACACCCTTTACCGCCTTGTCCTGAACAAAATCCGGGAGTGCGCCAGCGCCGCCCTGATGGACGGGGAGGCCATCGCCGGAAAGCTGACCGACACCTGCGAAGCCGAGCAGAAGGGCCAGCGGGAGGCGTGGGAGCGTTCCCTTGCTAAAGACGAGGAACGGATGGAGGTTTTGGAAAAGATGGTGCTGCGGCTTTATGAGGACATGATGGCCGGACGGATCAGCGATACCAACTTCAAACTCATGCTGGGCAGGACACAGACGGAGCAGGCCGAACTGAAAGCGCGGGTAGAGGAAGCCCGGAAAAGGCTGTCCGATGAAGCGAAGATTGAAAGCGACGCCCGCCAGTGGATAGACGCCATTCAGGAATACGCCGACATTACCGAACTGGACGCAGCCACCCTAAACCGCCTGATTAAAGAAATCGTTGTCCACGAACACATCGACAGCGATAAGACACGACACATTTCCATCGAAATCCATTTCAATCTCAAACCCATCCCGGAGGTGGAACAGGTCAAAGGCTGACCTGTTCCCGCCGGGGCGGTTTTAAGACAATTCCATATAGTTTCTGACACGCCGCCGCCCGCCATCGAGCAAGGTTTTACTCCTATTTGGGGATAAAACAGCTCATGGCGGGCGGCGGCATCATCGTCATTGGCACCACACTGATCCCTCTGCTGTCTGGCCTGTTTTAAGGTAGGCGCTTATGGATTTTCTCACCGACTGGCTCACAAACTGGCTCAAAGAGCTTCTGATTGGCGGGATCATGGGGAACCTCGAAGGTCTTTTTGATACTGTCAATACCCAAGTCGGAGAGATTGCGGCACAGGTAGGGACTACCCCGGCGGCGTGGCACGCCGGGGTTTTCTCCCTGATCCGACAGCTTTCCGAAACGGTGATCCTGCCGATTGCCGGAATGGTGCTGACCTTTGTTGCCACTTATGAGCTCATACAGATGCTTTTGGAAAAGAACAATATGCACGAGGTTGACGTTGCGAACCTCTATAAATGGATGTTCAAAACAGCCTGTGCAATCCTGATCCTGTCAAACACATTCAATATCGTCATGGCCGTGTTCGATGTGTCACAGAGCGTCATCGCGCAGGCAGGCGGGCTCATTCAAGGCTCCACCGATGTTTCGGCGGATATGCTTGCTGAACTGGAAACCTCGCTGGAGACGATGGACTTAGGGCCGCTTTTGGGGCTGTGGCTGCAGTCTGCGCTCATTGGCTTCACAATGAAGGCGATGGGAATTATCATTTTCGTTTTGGTGTATGGCAGGATGCTGGAAATCTATCTGCTGACCAGTCTGGCCCCCATCCCCGTTGCTACGCTTTCCAACCGGGAGCTTGGCGGCACCGGGCAGAACTACATCAAGTCCCTGTTTGCCGTGGGCTTTCAAGGGCTGCTGATCCTTGTATGTGTTGCAATTTACGCAGTGCTCATTCAAGGCATCGCAACAGGCGGCGATCCCATTGGGGCGATTTGGGGAACTGTGGGCTACACGGTTCTGCTTTGCTTCATGCTCTTTAAGACCGGGAGCATTGCCCAGCGTATCTTTGGCGCTCATTAACAGGAGGTGGTGCTTATGCCGAGAAGATACGGGGCAGACGGAACGCGCTTATGGAATGGAAAAACGCCGGAGGAGTTTACTGAGGCAGACGCTTACCGCTTTATGGCGGAAACAGAGGCCGTCCTGCAAAGAAAAGAGTTGATGGACGACCCCGCCCAGCCTGCTCCGGCAAGCGGAAAGGAGGAATTTTATCTGAGCAAGAAGGACGATGTATTGCTGACCCCGGAGCAGATTGCTGCGGAGGAACGGCGCTGGCTGTTTGATGCTCCCATCGCGGAGCTTGCAGAAGTCAAGGGCGTTAGCATTGATGAGGCAGTAAAAATGCGGACAGATGCTGTCTTGCAGGAGGCGGTTGTTCCGATCACGGTATCTGTCCGCCCGATTGAGCCGCAGGGAAAACTGATCGGCTTCGCCAGCGTCAATTTTGGCGGTGTGGTCATCGACGATTTTAAGGTTGTGGACGGGAAAAACGGAATTTTTCTCGGAGTTCCCTCTAAACCCGATCCTGCCAGCCGGACGGGATACCGGGCTACGGTTCGGATTCCTGACCGCGCCACACAGGAACGGATTAACGCGGCTGGTGTGGAGGCGTATCATGCGGCGGTGGAACAGCTTGTTGCGCGGGCTCAGGCGGTACGGCCTGCCCCGATCAAGGAGCAGATGGCCGAGGCCGCAAAGCAGGCAGGAAAAGAAAACGCCGCCCGGCCTGCGCCTGCCAAGGAAAAGGAGGCCCGCAATGACCGATAGCCACACTTTGGGACAAAGTGTCCCGAAGGAGGGCTTGTTTCTCTTGGACGGCATCGAGGGCCTGCGTTCTTTGCCAAAACATAGCGTGGATATGCTGCTGACCGATCCGCCCTACGGCACAACCCGGAATTATTGGGATGTGCCCCTGCCGCTCCCGGAACTGTGGGAGGCGGTGAAATGGGCGGTCAAGCCGAATGGCGCAGTGCTGTTTTTCGCACAGTGCCCCTTTGACAAGGTGCTGGGCGCATCCAACCTCGCCATGCTCCGCTATGAGTGGATTTGGTACAAGGAGCGCGGAACGGGCTTTCTCAATGCAAACCGGGCTCCACTGAAAAAGTCCGAGAATATCTTGGTGTTTTACCAGAAGTCCCCGGTCTACAATCCGCAGTTTACTTATGGCAAGCCTTATGCCCGCGTTCATTCCCGAAGCGGTACAAGCTCCAACTATGGGAAATTTGAACGGCAGGGATCGGAGTCCAACGATGGCCGCCGCTATCCCGGAAATGTACTTTTTGTGCCTACGGTGTCCGGCGGCATCCACCCCACGCAGAAGCCCGTGGAGCTCTGCGAGTATCTGATCCGCACCTATACCCACCCCGGAGAACTGGTCGCGGACATTTGCGTTGGCTCCGGCACAACCGCGATTGCAGCCATCAACACAGAACGCCGCTTTGTATGCTTTGAAACGGCCCCGTCCTTTTATGCCGCCGCCAGTGAGCGCATCCGTGCGGCGCAGGCAGTAAAAAGCTCCGGCGAGAAAGGAGTGTAATTATCCAGCAGTATTCTATCATTTACGCCGATCCCCCTTGGCGCTACTCGGCTAAGAAAGTACAGGGCGCGGCGGAAAATCATTATCCCACTATGAGCATTGAGGATTTATGTGCGTTGCCTGTGGCTGATCTTGCAGCCCCGGACAGCGCACTCTTTTTATGGGCCACTTTCCCGCAGCTCCCGGAGGCGCTCCGGCTGATCGAGGCTTGGGGCTTCACCTACAAAAGCGTTGCTTTCGTCTGGCTGAAAAAGAACAAGAAAGCGGATAGCTGGTTTTACGGCCTTGGCTTCTGGACAAGGGGCAACGCGGAAATCTGCCTGCTGGCAACCAAGGGACATCCAAAGCGGCAGGCTGCCAACATTCATCAATTCATCATTTCCCCGATTGAAGCCCATAGCAAAAAGCCGGACGAGGCCCGCGCCAAAATCATTTCCCTGATGGGCGATCTGCCCCGCGTGGAGCTCTTTGCCAGGCAGACCCCGCCCGGTTGGGCTGTGTGGGGAAATGAAGTAACACCAACCATCCCGGACTTTGGGACACATTGTCCCGAAGTGCAGAAAGGAGTGTGATCTATGCCCTATGTAAACGTACCAAACGATTTATCCAAAATCAAAACAAAGATGGCTTTCAACCTCACCAAACGCCAGCTTGTCTGCTTCGGCAGCGCGGGCGCGGTGGGGATTCCGGCCTATCTGCTGACCCGTGGCACCCTCGGCAATACCGGGGCGATGTTTCTCATGCTGGGAATTATGCTCCCGGCGTTCCTGCTGGCCATGTATGAAAAGGACGGCTTGCCCTTTGAAAAGGTTGTGCGAAACATCATCCGGGCCAAGTTTCTAAGGCCGGGGATCAGGGCCTACCGAACCGAAAACATTTATGCGCCCTTTGCCGGGCCGGGCGCTGGAAAGGAGGATGTGATTGAAAAACACAAAGAAGAAAAACGGAGCCGCCGCCAAGGGTAAAGGCCGGGCGACCCTGTCTGCTCAGCAGACAATCCCGTATCTGTCCATGCACCCGGACGGTGTGTGCAAGCTCCCGGGCGGGCTCTATACAAAAACCGTGGAATATGAGGACATCAATTACTCCGTGGCATCCACCGAGGATCAGACTGCCATATTCAGCGGATGGAGTTCATTTCTCAACTACTTTGACAGTTCGCTGCCGTTCCAGCTTTCCTTTATCAACCGTCGTTCCCATTCCCGCAGCCGCTATCAAGTCAATATCCCGAAAGCGGATGACAACTATAACAGCGTCCGGGATGAGTTTACCGGGATGCTGAAAAATCAGATTGCCAAAAGCAACAACGGTATTGAGCGCTCAAAATACATCACCTTTGGCATACCCGCCGAGGGGATTGCGGAGGCACGGCCCCGTCTGGAGCGTGTGGAGGCTGATGTCATGGGAAACTTTAAGCGGTTGGGCGTTCCCTCGGAGCCTATGGACGGGCGGGCCCGCCTTGCGCTGCTTCATAGCCAGATGCATCCGGGGAGCCGCGAGGCGTTCCGCTTTTCGTGGAAAGACATCCCGCAGACCGGGCTCGGCACAAAAGACTTTATTGCCCCGGACAGTCTCGACTTCCGCCAGTCCCGCACATTCCGCATCGGCCAGTATTGGGGCGCGGTGTCCTACTTGCAGATTATGGCATCGGAGCTTTCGGATAAGCTGCTGGCGGAAATCTTGGAGCTGGATGCGGAAATGACCGTGACCATGCACATTCAGACCGTGGATCAGCTCAAGGCAATCAAGACCATCAAGGGGAAAATCTCGGACATCGGAAAAATGAAAGTAGAGGAACAGAGAAAGGCTGTGCGCTCCGGCTATGACCCGGATATTCTTCCCCCTGACCTGATCACATTCAGCAAGGACGCAGCGGAGCTTTTGGCTGATTTGCAATCCCGCAATGAGCGAATGTTTCTGCTGACCTTTACGGTGGTAAACCTTGCCCCTACTCGCCAGCGGCTGGAAAACGATGTGTTTACCGTGAGCGGCATCGCGCAGAAATACAACTGCGCTCTGCGCCGTCTGGACTGGCAACAGGAACAGGGCTTTGTTTCTTCGCTGGCCCTTGGCTACAACGAGGTAGAAATCCAGCGCGGTATGACAACCAGCTCCACAGCCATCTTTATCCCCTTTATGACAAGGGAGCTCCGCATGGCGGGGCAGGCCCTCTACTATGGCATGAACGCACTTTCTCACAATGTCATCATGGCTGACCGCAAAAAGCTGAAATCGGCAAACGGGATGTATTTGGGCTCTACGGGCTCCGGCAAGAGCTTTGCCGCAAAGCGCGAGCTCTTGAATGTGTTTCTCACCATCCCGCAGGATCGGATCATCGTGGTTGACCCGATGGGCGAATACGCTCCGCTGGTGCGAAGGCTGGGCGGCCAGGTGATCGAGATTGCCCCGGACAGCCCGCACCACCTCAATCCGATGGATGTGGAGCTCAATATGGCTGCCGGAGAAAGCCCACTTTCCATGAAGGCGGATTTTCTTTTGTCCCTGTGCGAGCTGGTGGTCGGCGGCAAGGAAGGCTTGCAGCCCATTGAAAAGACGGTCATTGACCGCTGTGTGCGTTTGGTGTACCGGGAGCAGGCGCTCGGATTGGAAACCGCAAAAACACCGCTGTTGCAGGATTTGTATGAGGAGCTTTTACGCCAGCCGGAGCCCGAGGCCCGGCGCGTGGCAACTGCCTTAGAGCTTTATTGCACAGGCTCCCTCAATCTCTTTAACCATCCTACCAACGTCAAGACGGACAGCCATGTGGTGTGCATCGTTCTGAAAAACATGGGCGAAAACCTTAGAAAGATTGCAATGCACATCACAAATGAGTTTGTTTCGCAGGCGGTGGATCAGAACTTCCACGAGGGTGCGGCGACTTGGTGCTACTTTGACGAGTTTCATATTCTGCTCCGCGATCCACTGACGGCCAGCTACTTTGTAGCGGTCTGGAAAATGCTGCGTAAAAAAGGATGTGTGCCGTCTGCTTTGACGCAGAACGTCAAAGACCTTTTGGCAAGCCGGGAAATCGAGAACATTCTGGATAACACGGATTTTATGATCCTGCTTTCGCAGGCGCAGAGTGACCGTACCATTCTGGCAAAACAGCTCGGTATTTCCGAGCACCAGCTTTCCTATATCACACACAGCAATTCCGGCGAGGGTCTGTTGTTCTATGGAAATGTGACCATCCCGTTTGTGGATCGGTTCCCTCGCGGAGAAATCTATGACCTGCTGACTACCCGCCCGGAGGATATGAAGAATGAAACGAAAAACGAATAAGGCCAAGGAGGAGGCTTGGTCGCAGACCGCCCACGCCCCTGACGGGGAGCAGCCCGGGCCAGAGGCTTCTGACACTTCGGGACAAAGTGTCCCGAAGTCCAAGTTCCGCAAAAAGAGCCAGCAGGAACAGGCTGCGGCGGCAAAGCTCCGTATGGAGTCCCAAGGCGAAAAGCTGGAACAGGCCCGGGAGAAGCTGGCAAAACAAAAGCCGCCGAAAAAGCCCGGCCCGGTAAAACGCATAGGCCGTGTTGCCAGCGGTTCCGTTCACAGCTTCGTGCATGGCAAGATTTTTGAAGTGGAACAGGAAAATGTCGGCACAGAAGGCGCACACCGTTCTGAGCTTGTGGGAGAAACCGCGCTGCGGCACGGCTCCCGCTTTGTGCGCCGTAAAGTCCGGGAACATCCGGCAAAAGTGGTACGCAAGACCGAGGCCCGCTATACCAAATACACGGCGGACTACCATTTTCACACCGCCGCACAGGAGCACCCGGAGCTGACGAAAAATGCCCTTACCCGCTACTGGCAAAAGCAACGGCTTCGCAAGCAATACCGCAAGCAGGCAAAGGAGGCTGCAAAGCAGGGCGCGGCTGCGGCTGGGAAAACTGCCACAGCCACAGAACGCCTGACTGCCCGGGCAGTGGAATTTGTCAAAAGTCATCCCGCAGGTGCCGTGATTGCGGTGCTCTGTGTGTTACTCCTGTTTGCTATGCAGTCCTGTTCCTCTACCATGCTTATGCTGGGGAACGCCGGGGCCGGTGCATTAGGAGCCAGCACCTATCCTTGCGAGGATCGTGATATGCTGGCCGCCGAAGCCGCCTATTGTGCGTTGGAAGATGATTTACAGCATTATCTGGACACCTATGAAAGCACCCATGACTATGACGAATACCACTTCGATCTGGACGAAATCGAACATGATCCCTATGTGCTTCTTTCTCTTTTGTGTGCGCACCATGAGGGACAATGGACAGTAGGCGAGGTACAGGGAACGCTGCAAATGCTCTTTGACCGCCAGTACATTTTGACCGAGGATGTGGTGGTGGAAACCCGGTATCGTACGGAAACCGACACATGGACGGACGAGGACGGCAACTCCCATACGGACACCTATCAGGTGCCTTACGACTATTACATCTGTACGGTCACGCTGGAGAACTTTGATTTATCCCATGTGCCCGTATATGTCATGAGCGAGGAGCAGCTTTCACGGTATGCCATCTATATGGCAACGCTGGGAAACCGCCCCGATCTGTTCCCAGATTCTCCCTATGTGAACAAGTACATTACCGGGAAACCCGGTGATTACGAAGTGCCCGGAGAATATCTGGACGATGAAACCTTTGCCGCGATGCTTGCCGAAGCGCAGAAATACATCGGCTATCCCTATGTGTGGGGCGGCAGTTCTCCCGCCACTTCCTTTGATTGCTCGGGGTACGTTTCGTGGGTTATCAATCACTCCGGCTGGAATGTGGGCAGGCTGGGAGCCCAGGGGCTCTATAACATCTGTACGCCGACCAGTTCTCCCAAACCCGGTGATCTGGTGTTCTTCAAAGGCACCTATGACACGCCGGGCGTGAGCCATTGCGGGATTTATGTCGGTGATGGAAAAATGCTGCATTGCGGAGATCCCATCGGCTACGCAAACTTGAATACAAGCTACTGGCAATCTCATTTTTACGCCTACGGGCGTTTACCGTGACAGGAGGTTTTGAAATGGCAACTACCAAAAGCATGAAAATTCAGGCCGAGATTGATAAGGTCAAGGCCAAAATCAGTGAACAGCAGGCCAGGCTCAAGGAACTGGAACAGAAAAAGCTGGAGGCAGAAAACAGCGAGATCGTGGACATTGTGCGCGGCATGAGCATTTCCCTTACGGAGCTCCCGCTGCTGTTTGAGAAGCTGAAGGACGGCGGTACTTTGGGACAAAGTGTCCCGAAGTCCGAAGAAAAAAAGAAGGAGGAAAACTGAATATGAAACATTTTCGTATGTTGGCGGCGGGGCTTTGCTCCGCCGTTCTTTTATGCGGCTTTGCGATCCCAGCCTACGCCTATTCGGACGGCGGGAATGAGGAACCGCCTGTTGTGGAAGAAACTCCGGCCCCGGAGCCAGCGCCTACCATTACCCCGGGCGAGGGCTTTTCGGAGGATGGAAACCTTGTGACCCGCGATCTGCTCTACGATGCCGCAACCAACAAACAGTTCATCACGGTGGAAACCAGCGGCGGCAACACCTTTTACATTGTCATTGACTATGACAAGCCTGTGGACGAGGACGGCGAACAGTATCACACCTACTTTTTGAACATGGTGGATGAAGCCGATCTGCTGGCGGCACTGGAGGCCGCTGGCGGAGAACTTCCGGCCTGCTCCTGCACAGAAAAATGTGCGCCCGGAGCCATCCATACGGATTGCGAGGTCTGCGCGGTCAACATGACCGAGTGTGCTGGCACAGCTCCCGAATCCGCTCCGGTGACGGAACCTGCGGAGGAGCCGGAACCCGAGCCCCAGCAGAAAAGTAATACCGGGACGCTTCTGCTGATTTTGGCAGTGGCTGTTCTGGGCGGCGGTGCAGGCTGGTACTTCAAAATCTACCGCCCGAAGCATGAAAAAGCTGCTGTACCCGAAGAGGATTACAGTGAGGAACTGGCTGATTATGACGATCCCGAGGACGATGGGCCGCCTTGGGACGAGGACGATACCGAAAGCGAGGATAATGAATGAGATTTACAAATAACCCCTATGAGGGATTTATGAAAGAAAAAAGCTACTTTAAGGGTGTGCCGCCAAGCCTGCCGCCGAAGGGCTCCCGTTGTGACGGCTGCCCTTACTGGCGCGGGATCGGCTGCGTGTTCTGCTACCGGGAGCAGCTCAAACCACCGGGCAACGGGAGGTGATACTGTGGGCCGAGAACTGACCCGGACAGAAAAAGCGGCAATCCGCAGGCTGGTGTCAAAATGGTGTGCCAACTATGACCGGGACTGCGGCTGCCTGCCGCTGGATTGCGAGTGCTATATGTTTGGGAAATGCTGGACAGGGGCTTATTGCCGCTACTTCCGCGAGGCAGTTCTGCCCCTTGATCCGGCGCTGGAGGCTGCGTTGCTGACAGAGGGGCCAAGGCCGGATTTCAAGGCTTGCCCGGTATGCGGCAGAGCCGTGGCTCCTGATGGACGGCAAACCTATTGTTCGGCGGCCTGTGCAAAGGCGGCACACCGCAGACAGCAGCGGGAATATATGCGGAAAAAACGGAGCTGATGTGTTGACAATTAGACCATCACAAATCCGCTTGTAGCAAGGCTTTTTAAGGCCCTTTTCTGCGGAAGGCGTATGTTTCTACGTCCGCCCCTGTTTCCGTGAGATGCTGTCAACATTTTAGCTGCCGGGGCTTTGGGACAATTTGTCCCAAAGTTCCGGCTTTTGTGGAAGGAGGTACTATGCCGAAATATTATCCGATCAATGAAGAAGCCGCAAAGCGGGCAAAAGATATGAACAGCTTTTCTGACTATCAGCCGGGCTCCGCTACGGCGGGCTACCGGGCAATGGTCGATGAAGCGTATGCAGCGGCGGAACGCCAGAAAGCCCGTGTCGATCCAATGTACCATGATAAGATTGACGCGCTGGTGGATCGCTATGCCCGGAAACTTGCGGAAAATCTGAATGAACGCAATGTGATTGATGCCCGGGTGCCCTCTATTCTGATCTCCGGGGGCGGCAATTTCCCTGTGACAAAAAAGCACAAGCAGAACGCCGCCCGGGATCGCAACTATGGAGAGTATGCGGAGATTTCAAAGCTGCTTGATAAAATCCGCTCTGTTGGAATGGGTGGGATCAGCGCGGATGACGATCTGGCCGTGGAAAAGCTGACAAAAAAGCTGGAGGGGCTGGAGTCCCTGCAGGCCACCATGAAGGCAGTCAATGCGTATTTTCGGAAACACAAAACGCTGGACGGCTGCCCGGAGCTTACGCCGGAGCAGGCCGAAAAGCTCAAAGCAGATATGGCGCAGTCATGGCACTTGGACAAAAGCAAGCCATACCCCGCCTATCTGCTTTCCAACAACAACGCCAACATCCGCCGTGTGCGCCAGCGCATTGAGGAACTGAGCAGCCGCTCCGAGTTTGCTGGCTGGACATTCCCCGGAGGCGAGGCAAAAATCAACGAGGCTGAAAATCGTTTGCAGCTTATTTTTGAGGAAAAGCCCGATGCCAATCAGCGGCAGGAACTGAATAGCAACGGCTTTAAGTGGGCTCCCAGCCAAGGGGCATGGCAGCGGCAGCTTAACCAGAACGCCATCCGTGCTGCGGCCCGGATAGACTTTCTGCGGCCCGAGGACAGTACAAGCCCCTATCAGCTCCAGCCGTTTGTGAAAAGAGAAAACAAAGAAATGTCTCGATGATGGGAGGTGTACTATGGACAAAAATCAAGGCTACGCCATTTTGAAGGCGGTCATGCTGGAAAATGGACGAGGATTTGTATTGGGCGAACATCCCACCGCGCCATCCCGCTATGTCACATGGGCCTGCTATGATGACAAGGACGGCCAGCGGCAGTATGAATGGGGTCACTATGGAAATGACCGCACCGCGATGGAACAGGATTTCACAGACCGGGTGCAGGACTATCAGCGTATTTATAACGTCGGGATCAGGCAGACCGAGGCTCCCGGCCTTTACAAGTATTATTCGACCCAGCGGCCTGTGGACATCGGGACATTCCCGAAGCCGCCTTATAACAAGCCGGATGAAATCTTCAATTACGATCAGCGCATCCCGGTGGAAAATGGCTCGTTCTTGGCTTGGGGCTATCTTACCTATACCCGCCCGCTAACGGAAAAACAGGCATCCGACTATGAGCTGCGTCCTGCGCCTGATAATCCCGACAGGCCCCGTCCGATTGCCGAGCAGATGAAAAATGCGGCAAAGTTGGCGGAGGCAGATCGCGGCCCGGAGGCACTGGTTCCCCAGCGCAGGCAGCCTGACCGTGGCGATAGATAAGGAGGAGCGTGTATGGAAAAGAAACGTGAACAGGAATTGTCTGTACTGGAGGTGCTGCGCCTGCACCGTGAATTTCATTTGCCGCACCCTGTTCCGGCAGACGAACAGGAAAAGCCGCTGGATAAGGTAAAGGAGCCGCCCCGCGCCTGCCGCAGCCGGGAGCGTGAGGAGCGATGACAAAAAAGCGCCGCCGTCCGATCCATCTTCATGTGATGGTGTCGGAGGCGGAGCAGGCCCTGATTCAAGAACGTATGGCGGAGGCTGGCATCCGTAATATGGGAGCCTATATGCGGAAAATGGCCCTGAGTGGGTATGTGCTTCATGTTGACCTTTCGCCTGTTCGTGAGCTGGTTTCGCTCCAGCGGCGCTGCTCCAACAATCTGAACCAAGTGGCAATTCAGGCCAACACCTACGGCGCAATTTATCCCGAAGAACTCGCAGCCTTACAGCGGGACTATGCTGCTTTGTGGGGGCCGCTGTCTGATCTTTTGAAACAGCTCTCCGCGCTGGTAGAGCTCTGACCCGTCCGGGGAGTGGTTGATACCGCTCCCCGGCTTTTTCTACTTCGGGACAAAGTGTCCCAAAGTAAAAATACTGTTTGCCGGAAGGAGGAATTTTTACGGCGACCACCTACATCCGCCCTTATAAAACAGCGGCGGGAAAAAGTGCAATTCAAACGATGGAGGATCGTTTCACCTATGGCCTAAACCCGGAAAAGCTGGGAGCCGTATCTTCCTATCTCTGCGATCCGAACACGGCTCCCGCCGAGTTTCTTCTGGTAAAAAGTCAATACCTTGCAGAGACAGGCCGGGCCGTGTCTCGCGGGGCCCTGTTCTTTCAGATCCGGCAGGCGTTCCTGCCCGGGGAGGTTACGGCGGAAGAAGCAAACCGTATCGGCTATGAAACGGCGATGCGCTGGACAAAGGGAAAGTATCAGTTCTTCGTCTGTACGCATACCGACAAGGCCCATATCCACAATCACATTTATTTCAATGCGACGGCCTTTGACCGCTCCCGGAAATTTCATAATTTCATTGGTTCGTCCTTTGCCCTGCGGCGGCTCTCTGACCGCGTGTGCATCGAACATGAATTGTCTGTTATCCAAAATCCGTGCCAGCACAGCAAGGGTCGTTTTCTCCACTATGGACAGTGGATCGGAGAAAAGCCACCCTCTGCCAAGCAGCGGGTGCGGCTGGCTGTTCTCGCCGCTTTGGAGAAAAAGCCCACGGACTTTGCCGACTTTCTCCGTCTCATGGAGGAGTCCGGCTTTGCGGTGAAACATGGGCGGGGCGGTGTCATCTCATTCCTTGCACCCGGGCAGGAAAAACCGACCCGGCTCCGGGCTTCTACACTTGGAGTTGGATTTGACCCGGAGGACATCAAGGCGGTAATTGCCGGGGAACGTCCACTCCCCAAACTGCCCGAGGAGCCCACGGTTCCGCCACGGCGAGTTAATCTCATCATCGACATTCAAGAGCGTATGGCCCAAGGCAAGGGCCCGGCCTATGAACGATGGGCCAAGGTCTACAACCTAAAACAAATGGCCGCCGCGCTCCAGTATTTGCAGGAGCATCATCTGACAGACTATGCGGCACTGACGGCCAGCACCGAGGCTGCGGTGGATCACTTTCACAAGCTGTCTGACGAGCTCCGCACAACGGAGGAGGCTCTTTCCAAAACCTCGGAGCTGATGGCTGCCACGGTGGACTATGCCAAGACTCGCCCGGTGTTTGATGGATACAAAGCTGCGCGGTACAGCAAAAAGTATCTGGCCCAGCACGAAGCGGAGCTTGCCACTTACCGGGCGGCAAAGGATACTATGAACACCATACTGAACGGCGCAAAGCTCCCTAAGATTGAAGCACTAAAAAAATCCCGCCGTGAGCTGGCGGGACAAAAGAAAGCGCTTTATGCAGAATACCGGGAGGCCCAGCGGCAAATGCGGGAGGCCGTGGCAATAAAAGCGAACATTGATCATCTGCTCGGCATAACAGACGAGCGTGAAAATAAGGCCCAGGAACGATAGTGACGGGCCGCAGACTACGGTGCAGCGCACCGGGACTTTGGGACAATTTGTCCCGAAGTACAGCGGGTTTGGGGAGCTCCCCAACAAGCATTTTTGCGGGCCCTGCGCCCTGCAAAAATTTCGGAGTGTGGCCACACCCGAATTGCTTGCCAAAACGCGCAACCCGCAACATGGCGCAAAAAACGGAGGTTACGCTTTCTTTTACGTTTCCTCCGTTTCTTTCGATGCTTTCATCGCTTGGATTGTAGCTTCAACGATTTTCAATTCTCTTTCGTCCAAGGCGTTCAACATGGCATCAATCCGCTTCCTGCACTCGCTCCCGCTATTCTGGGACGGGTAAAAGTATTGATCCACCGATATATCAAACATTGTAACCATCTGATAAAAGGTGTTGAAGCTTGGATGCTGACCATCATTTTCATTATACATAATGGTACGCGGAGCGCGGTCAACAATATAGGCCAGTTGCTCCTGTGTCATGCCGCTGGCTTCTCTTGCACGCTTGATGGCGAGCCCTATATCGTGAAAATCAAAGCGTCTTTCATCTCGTTCTATCTTCATAACATCACCTGATATGATTTTACATTTCATGTGATATTATTTGAACGACTGTGTATTTCATACTACTGACTATTTAATTTCACATACGCAAAATTGATGATCGCGGAAATGTGAGGTACAATATACCTATAACTTTGGGACAATTTGTCCCGAAGATCAGAGGTTGGTATCTAAAATAAAATCAGAAATATTGTGAGGTTTCTGTGACATTTGGGTGCTATACTGAAAATGAAGGAGTGTGATACCATGCGAATTTTAGTAGTCGAGGATGATCGGCTTTTGAATAATACTTTATGCTATAACTTGAATACTGCGGGCTATACGGTTGATTCTGCACTGACAAAATCAGTGGCCAGTAGTTTCTTGACAAAGCAGGACTATGACCTGATTGTGCTGGATGTAAATTTGCCGGACGGAAACGGTTTTGACTTCTGCCGGGAAATAAAAGAGCGTCGCCCTGATACCGTTATTATTTTTCTGACCGCAAATGATATGGAAAGCGATATGCTCAAAGGGTATGAACTGGGCGCAGAGGATTATGTGACAAAACCTTTCCCTATGAGCGTCTTTCAAAAGAAATTAGCGGTAGTGCTGGGTAGGCTGACAAAACAATATGGTGGTGATACTTATGAGGATGGCACACTGACCATCAATTTTTCAGAAATGAGTGCTACTCTATCAGGAAAGCCACTTACATTCACCCCACTGGAATATCGACTTTTGAAAATCCTGATGAAAAATCCGCAGATTGTTTTGACCCGGCAAGTCTTGTTGGAAAAGCTGTGGGACGCAGACGGAAATTTTGTGGATGAACACGCTCTGACTGCGGCGATCAGCCGGGTACGAAACAAAATCGAAACACCTGACCGTCAGTATATCAAAACGGTATATGGTATGGGCTATATGTGGATCGGAGGAGTGCTGAAATGAATGTGCGAAAACTTTCCGTCAACAAAGCCTGTATCTTTTTTGCTGTTCTCCTGCTGGTGGCAATGGGGACGGTTTCAGCAGCTTTGTATGGGCTGACCCAAAATATAACCGCTGTCTGGTATGTATTATTGTTCGGCATTTTTGTGCTGGTTTGCGCTGTTTGTTTTATGGTGCTGGTTCGCCGCAAACTGGCAATGTTCTCCGATGCTTTTTGCAGTTTAATGGATGATATGTTATCCGGGAATATGCAGCCGAAACAGACTGTGGAAGAAGAAAGTCTTTTCTATAAAATTGAATATCGGCTGAACCGTTTATATGAAGTCATGCAGGAAAACAAGAACGGCATTGCACAAGAACGGGCTGACCTGCAAGAACTGATTTCCGACATCTCCCATCAGGTCAAGACCCCGATTGCGAACTTGAAAATGATTAACAGCACTCTGCTTGAAAATGAAGTCCCTGTGCAAAAACAAAAAGAGTTTCTAACGGCACAGGCCAGCCAGCTTGATAAACTGGATTTTCTCATGCAGGCTATGATTAAAACCTCTCGTTTGGAAACAGGTGTTATTTCTCTGGAAAAGAAAAGCCAGCCGCTTTATGACACGCTTGCCGCCGCATTGGGAGGTATTCTTCTGAACGCCGAGAAAAAACAGATCAATGTTCAAGTGGACTGCCCGGAGAACTTGGTCGTTTCCCATGACAGAAAATGGACAAGCGAAGCACTGTTCAATATTTTGGACAATGCAGTGAAATATACGCCGGAGGGCGGTCAAATCCGTGTTTCGGTTGAAAGTTGGGAAATGTATGTGAAAATCGACATTGCAGATACAGGCATTGGCATTTCAGAACAGCATCAGGGAGCAATTTTCAAGCGTTTCTATCGAGAGGACATCGTACATGATGTAGATGGAATTGGTATTGGTCTATATCTGGCTCGTGAGATCGTAACCTTGCAAGGCGGTTATATCCGGGTAACATCCGAGGTTGGGAGGGGTTCAACTTTTTCCGTCTTTCTGCCTCGACAATAAAATAAGTACGCTAAAAAACAAAATGTCACAGGCCTATGACATTTGAGCTTTAATTAAACAGAGGTATTTTGTTTCCCGTGACATTTCTGTGAGGTTTACCTTTTATGATAGAGCCATCAAAAAGAAAGGGTGGTGTTCTATATGAACATATTACAAACGACAGATTTGAAGAAATATTACGGCACCGAACCGAACATTACAAAAGCATTGGATGGCGTGACCCTATCCATTGAGGAAGGTGAATTTGTTGCCATTGTTGGTACTTCCGGCAGCGGTAAGTCTACTTTGCTGAACATGATGGGCGGGTTAGATACGCCAACTTCCGGCAGTATTAAAGTAAAAGGGAAAGAATTATCGAAACTCAAGGATGAACAGCTTACCATCTTCCGCAGACGTAACATCGGGTTTATCTTTCAGAATTACAATCTTGTTCCTGTGCTGAATGTCTATGAAAATATTGTCCTGCCGGTGGAGCTGGATGGTGATACCGTGGACAAGCGGTTTATGGATGAAGTCGTGAAAATGTTGGCTCTCGATGGGAAGCTGAACAGTATGCCTAACAATCTGTCCGGCGGCCAGCAGCAGCGTGTAGCGATTGCCCGCGCCCTTGTT
Organism: Pilosibacter fragilis; assembly: GCF_032490495.1. Classification (NCBI taxonomy): domain Bacteria; kingdom Bacillati; phylum Bacillota; class Clostridia; order Eubacteriales; family Clostridiaceae; genus Pilosibacter; species Pilosibacter fragilis. The sequence continues at coordinate 253,714 of NZ_JAVYJB010000006.1, forward strand.
TCCAAACCAGCTATTATACTTGCAGATGAACCGACAGGCAATTTGGATAGCCGGACAAGTAGTGATGTTCTTGGTTTGCTGAAAGTTACAAGTCAGAAGTTCCATCAAACGCTTGTAATGATTACCCATAACAATGAAATTGCCCAGCTTGCCGACCGAATTATCCGTATTGAGGACGGAAAAATCGCACAGTGACAGGGGGTGACATTGATGGATGATATTTTATTTGGGAACAATAATCAGGCAACAATCAATCGTCTTGCCAAAAGAAGCTACCGCGCTAATAAGCAGAGAAATGTTTTCGTTACCATCGCATTATTCTTGACCGCCTTTATGATTACATCTGTATTTAGTTTGGGGTGCAGTTATTTTGAAACCTATCAAATGCAGCAAATTCGTGCGATGGGCACGACTGCGGATGTGGCAATTACAAGCCTCTCAGAAGAACAATATGAAGAATTGAGCCGATCCAGCTTGGTATCCGTAGTTGGTGTCAGTCAGAGATTGGGCAGCATTGATACATCTGGAATGGACGATGCCCTGCTGAGTATTACCTGGATAGACGAAACAGAATGGCAAGAACACCGTGTACCAACAATTTCGGATATACACGGAGATTATCCGCAAGCAAAAAATGAAATTATGCTCCCTACATGGGCTTTGCGTGCAATGGGGATTGATGATCCACAGATAGGGATGAATATTTCCCTTTCCTATCAACTCGGAACAGATTATCAATATATCTCCGATGAATTTGTTTTGTCGGGCTATTACACAGATTATTCGGCTTCACGTGCAGGCAACCGTGGTGCCGCTTATGTTTCGGAGCTTTTTGCAACACAAACAGGGCTTCCCTTTGATAGTGTGTCTACCGCAATGATTTCTTTTTCTGATGACAGTAATGCCCTGCGATCCTGTGAAAAACTAAAACGGAAGATTTCGTTTACAGAAAGTCAGTCCTTTGAAATTGTACCTATTGCTCAGAGCAATTCCACCACCATTGTTCTTCCACTGGCTGCTATTATCGTCTTTATCATTATCAGCGGCTATTTGCTGATTTATAACATTCTGTATATCTCAATTTCAAGAGATACACAATTCTATGGACAGCTTAAAACGATAGGCACGACAAAAAGACAAATCAAGCGGATCGTGCGTTCTCAAATATTCAGAACGGCGGTGATCGGTATTCCCAGCGGCCTGATTGTCGGTGGTATTGTTTCGCTTGGACTTGTTCCGTTTGCCATGAATATGATGTACTCAAGCGATACAGACCTTGGGGAGATAGTGTCCTTTTCCCCCATTATTTTTGCGGGTGCCGCAATCTTCACATTTTTTACTGCAATCATCGGCAGCATGAAACCAGCGAAAATAGCTGCAAGTATTTCTCCTGTTGCGGCTTCACGCTATACGGAGGCAAATACAAGGAGTTACCGAGATCATAAGAGCCATAGAACAAAATTATCTCGGATGGCACGAGATAATATTTTTAGAAACCCTAAAAGCGCTTTCCTTACTTTTGCGTCCTTATTTTTAGGCTTAATATTGTTTTTGGTTTCTGCTGGTCTACTATCAAGCCTAAGTCCCGACAATTTTGTAAATCAATGGGGAGAAAGTGATTTCGCATTGACTTACAGCATTTCCGAAGAAGGAAACCTGCTCTCTGATGAAATGTTGCAGCAAATTGAAACAATGCAGGGAATTGAAAATCTGCGCGTCACTTATTCTGCTTCACCGTGGCCCACTATGGATGTCATTTACGACGAAAATGTATTCGGGAAATATATTGATTCCTTGGATGGCATATCAGGTCTTGATTTTTCAAATGCGGAAACACGAAAAAACTATACAGATAATTTTTGGAGCGGCGTTTACGGAATAGATTCCAGATATATCGAAGAACTTAATAAAACGCTTGATAAGCCTATTGACTTAACCGCCTTTGAAAAGGGAGAGTTGGTGGTTTTGTCCGCTATGACGGATGATGAGGGAAACCTATTGATTCAGCCAGGGCAAGCAATCACCGTTGTCGGTGAGTCCGGGGAACAGGTCTTTACAGTGGCAACTGGCTTTCTGGACGCTGATTTTCAGAATGGTCGAGGAAATGAGAGAGGTACTGCCCCTGATTTGTATATCAGTGAGCAGGCAATAGAGAAGTTGTCTGGAGAAACCAAAATCTTTCGGATTGCTTTTGATACGATTGATAGCAGTTATGACAAAGGGATTATGGAGCAGCTTCAATCCATTACTGCTTCGTCACCGGGCATTACGATTCTGTCACGATATGAAAAGCAGCAAGAAATGGCCGGATATTTGCTGACCTCAAGGATTATAGCCGCAGGGTTGTCCGCTGTATTTTTGCTGATAGGAATTATGAATTTCATTAACACAATGGTTGTTAGTGTAAATACTCGGAAACATGAATTTGCAACACTTGAAAGTATAGGAATGACGAAAAAGCAAATTAGAAATGTATTGCTTTGGGAAGGCGGGTATTATTGGAGTATTTCTTTCCTACTGCTTGCCACACTGGGAACAGCGATATATATTCCAATATACTCAGCCTTTAGAAGAATGGTTCCTTATGCAGCTTTTCACTATCCTGTAATTTCTCTGTTGGTTGTCGCAGCTATTGTTTTGCTGGTCTGCTTGGCAACCCCCGTCATAACTTTCATGCAAAATGTTAAGCAAAGCGTTGTAGAGAGACTGCGGCAGAATTAAATATTTGCGATGAAAACCGGGAGATTATTCTCCCGGTTTTTCAAATCTCACAGGTTCGTGAGATTTCAGCCCATTATTCTGTCGAAACAGCGTGTGTCAGTGACATTTCTGTGAGGATTGCTTGTTAAGATAAGCGCAAAAGGAACAAGCTGCCGCACGACGGCAAAAGAAAAAAAGCCGTCGTACAGCAGCCTATCAACACGCCCATTTGAAACGGCGGCTTTGATTTTCAGAGCCGCCGTTTCTTTGCGTCTACACAAACCAATGACGACTTGTAGGGACACGGTAGCCGATGGGAGGTTATTTTGCCGTGTTCATTTTATTATTTCATTGTTCGCGTGATCTGCACCAGCTAAAAAAAGCGTAGCCCCTCCGTCGGAGCAGTCCGGTTTTGAACATGAAATTAAACAGTACATAACCGATAATACTTTTTCGTGCGCTTGTGCGGCCTTGTGTCGCACAGGCGCATTTTGCTTTCCAGACTTCGAGACAAAGTGTCCCGAGGTGCGGTGCCGTTCTCCGCCGTTACTCCATTTCGTTTCCGACCAACCCCGAACAAACTGAAATGGAGGATTTTACGATGACTACTATCAATTTGAAAGATTTTTATTATTGGTACACGCAGGATCAGCTTATCGAAGTTTCTGACGAGGTGGCCGAGGTATTCAAGGCCGATGCCCGCTATGAAATGGCCTACCAGCGGCGGCTCTCCCGGCACAAGGCGCAGTATTCTCTGGACTGCGATGACGGGATTGAATATTCCGCTTGCCTGCATGAGCCGACCCCGCAGGAGCTCCTTGAACGGATGGAAACCTTTCTTCGTCTGTGGAACGCTCTCAATTCTCTGCCGGAGATCCAGGGCCGCAGAATTGACGCACATATCATTCTTGGCAAGTCGATTAAGGAAATTGCCGAGGCCGAGGGCGTACATGAGGAGTCTATTCGCCAGTCGATCAAGCGTGGCCTTGAACGCATGAAAAAAACTTTTTGATTTTTTCTTCTTAACCCACTTGGAATTGATGAAAAAATGTCTCGGTTTATGAGAGGAGGTTTTCTTCCTAACGCGAGGGAATAACGGCAACCCTGAGTAAGTACGTGGAGCCAGACGGTGGGTGCGCGGTGACATTTCCCAAAAGAGATTGAGCGAACAACACCAACACTGTAAATGGGCCCGGCCATCCCAAGGCCATGATCCGGCGCTGAACAGGTTGGCTGCCTGTTCCTCCGGGCTTGTCGCTTTACTTGCGTTGAGAGCGCCGCACAGAAAATAACGATTGTCTTTGGACAGGCCAAGTAAATATGTGCGGCGCTCTCTAATATTCAAAAACTATAATAAACCTCGAGACAAAGTGTCCCAAGGTGGAGTAAGGCAACAGGCCAGCATCCCGGTGGTGCTGGCCTGTTGCGTTTCCCCACCAAACAGCGGGAGGCGTTCTATCAATCTGCGAAGGAGGTTTACCGTGAAATTAACTACACAGGAACTTGAACAAATGAGAAGCGTTGACATTGGCGCGGTGGCTGCCGAGTCCCTGCCTGATGTGAGCGGTATGACCTTTGACAATGCGCTTTCCCGAAAGGAGCGCATCTCTCGATTTTTGCAGACTGTCAAAAATCCATACTGCTTTTGCATCGGTGGTGTTGGCGTGAAAATTGAATTTGCTGAAAGCGGGCCATCTGAATATTACGGGTACTTTTACACCACTTGTCCGGATTGAGGAAACCATTGTTCCGGATTGATGGAAACCGCTCTTCCGGTCATTAGGGAACCACTCTTATAATGGATGTAAGCATCGAATTTGATGCTAATTCATTATGAGGGAGGTCTTCATATGACCAAATATCGTGAAATCCTAAGGCTGACAGCCTTGGGTCTGTCTCTTCGTGACATTGAGAAAAGTCTCAAGGTTTCAAGAAAGACAGTTGTAAAGGTCCAGAAACGTGCAGATGAATTATCTCTGAGCTGGCCACTGGACGAATCACTCACTGATGCTGAGTTGGAGCAGCGGATGTTTCCAAAAGATTTGTCTCCGAAATCCACCAAGCGGATGCCTGACTTCGACTACATCCGTAAGGAATTGCTCAAAAATGGTGTCAACAAGAAGCTCCTTTGGTAAAGGTCAAATCCTTCGCCCCACGCCAAATACAGCGCCGCTCATTTGCGGCGCTTGCTATAACACTCAGCCGGAAGATCTTTTGACCATGGCATAAGACTCTCTAACTCTTTTTCATCGACACTTCCGTCGATACGGATGATCTCAAGCAGTTCGGTTAATAGATGCTTTACGTAGTAGTAAACATTCAGACCATTTGCCCGGGCTGTTTCGGTAATGCTGTAGATCATTGCAC